>CACYLY010000061.1 GCA_902775355.1 Oscillospiraceae bacterium | reverse complement strand
TCTTTTCCGCCTTCCGTATCCCGTATTCATTGACAAGACCCTGTCGACATTCGTCGAAAGGATCTTCACTTTGGTGCTCCAGCGGGGATTCGCCCGCTCTGCGGCCTGCTTCGCCGCTTGATCCGCTTCGCGTTTTGGTGTCCGTGGGTTCGAATCTCCTGATTCTCACGAAAAGCAAAACAGACCGTGCAAGGCGGTCTGCTTTGCTTTTGCTTAGGACCACCATTTTGATAGAAAACGAAAATGGGGTTCAGCCCTGACCGGGGTGGGCTTCGCTTTCCTCCTTGGCTGGGCTTCCCTTTTGTCCCGGGATCCAGATTATGTTAACCACATAGCCGGCAGGATTATTTTCAAAACATATCCAGATGGACGTAGACAGTCCGGGAACGCTATGCTGCAATTCCCAGGTCACAGTGCGCTACGACGAGGACTACTCTATAATGCCGACGAGGAGAACCAGGCCTTTGCTGTGGTGCCCGGGAAGATTGAAATTATCTCCTATATTCCCGGCGATATCAACGGCGACGGCAGCGTCAATAACAAGGACGTGGTCCGCCTGCAGCGCTTCCTGAAGACGGGCGACGTGGAGATCCACTGATCCCCATAAAAACACAGAGAGACCCATAGCACAAACGTGCAGCCCCGGTTCGGATCCGATCCGAACCGGGGCTGCGTGATGTTTGCGGGAATAAAAAACGTCCGGAGGAAAAACCGATTTTCGCGGCTTTATGAGTTGTTCTCAGCCGGAAGGTATGGTATAATCACTGTAATTTGATCCAGACAGAAGGGGAAAAGTCCGCCTGGATCGAGGAATACGGATCCCTGGACGGGTTCCCCGAGCAGGAAGGCGGCGGAACAGGGGAGGAGAATGATTGTTTGAATCATCTGCCAGATACCCCCCGCAAGGATCCCATGGCAAAGCAAGCCTGCTGTTTGCCGCACAGCAAAGCGGCACGCGGAAAGCTTATCGGGCTTTTCGCCGTCATACAACGAACGCAAAAACTTAAAGAAAGAGGGATTGAAACGATGAAAAAACTGATTTGCCTTGCTCTCTGCGCCCTTATGCTCTTCGCGCTGTGCGCCTGCGGAGCCAAGCCGGAAGCACCCGCACAGGAGACTCCCGCGCAGGAGACGCCCGCCCCCGCCGAGCCGGAAAACAAGGAATGGACGCGCGCGGGCTATTTCATGGATGAAAACGAAAACATGCTCTCCGTCACCTGGATGGAGGACATCGACGAGCCCGGCTGGTACGTCGGCGTCATGATCGGTGAGCTCATGGCAGGCTGGACGCTTCCGCAGGAAGGTAATTCCCTGCACGGCGATCTGAACGCCTGGGACGAGACCGCCGAGCCCTTGATCGTCACGGTGTCCGAGGAGGGCGAGGACGGCCTGCTCCTCGTCATTGAGGGCGGCGAAAGCTACCACTTCAAGCCCTACGACATGCCGGAAGCCACGATCGTCGTAAATGTCAACACGGAAGGCATGGGGTATGTCGGTTATGTCGAGGGTGAGGATGCATCGGAGATCGACAGGGATTTCCCCGGTCAGTCGGTGTATATCGGTCTGGCCGAGCCGGCCACGCACACTTTTGCCGCCTGGCCGCAGGCCGGCAGCCTGTTCGTGAAGTGGACGAAGAACGGCGAGGACTTCTCCACCGAGCCGGTCATCACCCTGCTGCTGGACGAGAGCGCGGAATACGTCGCCGTGTTTGAAGAGGACCCCGGCTGGCAGAATCCCGTCATGAACTTCGTCGGCGAATACCAGTGCGACCGGGCCCACGCAAAGGTCGAGTGCTTCGGCGCTGACGAGGCCTGGATCACCATCGAGTGGGGCAGCAGCGCCCGGGAGTTTGCCCGCTGGATCATTGTCGGCCGTCTGGATACCGACACGCTGACCATTGCATACGAGGGCGCCGGCAAAGCCGTCGTCACCGTTGACGAAAACCTTGAGGAAAGTGTGGAAGACGTATATTCGGACGGCACCGGCACCATCACCTTCAACAATGACGGGACCTTTACCTGGCACGAGGATCAGTCCGAGTATGGGGCCGACTTGGTGTTCGAGTGGGCCCCGGTGACCCCGGAAACTGTCAGGCAGGACGGCGAGCGTTTTGAAGCGGTCATCATGCTCGAAGGCATGGAGGAAACGGTCCACTACGAGCACATCGTAAACGAGGCGCTTGGCTTTGAGATGGACTACGACTATGAGTCCTTTGAGCGGCACAGCGATCCGGAGCTGGAGAGCTTCCTCTCCGTCTGGGACGGACCCGGAAACCCCGAGAACTTCCTTGAGGTGATGTACAGAGCGGAGGAAGCCGATACCGTCGCCGCAGCCGTCAGAGAGGAGCTTTCCGGGACCTATGATCTCGTTGAGGAAACGCGCGAGCTCGACCGCGCGGGCGACTGCCTCTACATGGAGGCATCCGTGCTGAAAGGGACCAACAGGATGGCGCCTCAGCTGCAGCTGGTGTATATCATCCCGGTGCCCGAAGGCTGCATTGTTGCCAGGATACACTGCGCCGCTGAGGCCTCCGAAGGCTTCGGCAGACGCTGTGCATATATGGTAAACACCATCGCCGCCATTTAAACGGCGGCTGAGATGAAAGCGCTGTATCTGGCAAAGAACATAAAAAAGACAAAAGAACACGAGCCGGAAGAATGATTCTTCCGGCTCGCGTTCTTTTGAGCAGAGATCCGTATCATACGAAACGCTCATGGAAATCGGGCGATCCTTGCGGCCGGGAACGCACCAAGCTTCGCTGCTTCCCTTGACTATATTACCGGGAAAAAGTGTTTGCCAAGCGCAGTTCAGCATGTTAAAATAAAGTGAATAATTATAGGCAGCGGGCCACCCAGTTTGTAACGGAGGAGGAACGGCATGAAGAAAAACAGCCTGAGCAAGAGACTGTTGTCTCTGCTGCTCTGTCTGGCTTTGTTCCTGAGCCTGGGCTTCTCGGCCTATGCTGAGGGACCGGGGGAGAATGAAACGCAGGACGAGGGCGAACGCACAGCCACAGAAGAGCCGGAGATCTCGCCTGTCGAGGATGCCCCGATGGCCGACTATGCGGTGTTCGTCTATCTCGTCGACGATACTACCGGCGCATTTCCCCGACACGGCACCGTGAACCTGACGGGCGACTATCAGGCTTTCCCGTATGAGGAGTATCGCTATATGGTCGCCCGGGGAGACACGCTGACGGTCAGCGCGGTGCCGGACGAGGGATATGTGCTGGACACGGAGAGCTTCCGGGTGACCTATAGATCCTCATCGACCTCCGGTGTGGACAAGGATCTGCCATTGGACGAGACGAACGCTTTTACCGTACCGGACAGAGGCGTCTATTCCATTACGATCCATGTCACGTTCAGCAGCATCTATGAGGATTACGGCATCTTCGTCAATGTGCTTGATCTGATGGGGACCGGCAACACCGTGACCGCGGACAGGGACAGAGCCGAGGAGGGAGACCTGATCACCCTCACGGTGCATATGAACGAGGGGACCCGTTTTGCGGTTCCCGGGCTTGAAGTGTATAAGGACGGCGACTCCTCGACTCACGTCGATCTGACGCAGGTGGATGACGATACCTACACCTTCATCATGCCCGCCTTTGACGTCAAGGTCTTCGCGCAGTTCGAGCTGATCGAACCGGAGGTCTATACGATCAGCTTTCCGGAGGATTACAGCCCTGTGCTGAATACGCTGATCTACAGAAACGGCGAGTTTCAGCAGGGGATTGTCTGGGATGTTGACACCCAGGCCCCCAGCGGGACCGGCTGGGCCAACCCGGGCGACACCATCAAGCTGGATATCCTCTCCGGCGGTTCTTACACGGTCACCGGCATGGTGCTGCACTACACGCTGGACGGCGAGCCTGTCGAGGAGACGCCGGTGCTTACGCCGGATATCAACGGGATCTCCGCAATCCATACGAGCTTTGTCATGCCGGCCGCGGACATCAGCGTTGAGCTGATCCTGACGCCGTTCTATCGGGTGTATCTGGGGTGCAATTGGCTCGGCGACGCCCGGCTCAGCGCGCGGGAAGCCTTTGCCGGGCAAGAGATCACGCTGACAGCCGTGATCACCGATCCGCGCTATGACGTGCTCACTTGGACTTCCGTGATCTTCGGCAGCCAGGAGATCGTCCCCTACACGGTGGAGAAGATCGACGATCAGACCTACGTTCTGAAGATCATCATGCCGGCGAACGCCGTAACGCTCGGCGTAGAGTTCTCCATGGAACCGGTCTCCTATCTCTCCCGCAACTGGAACGGCTCCGCGATCGTGGAAAAGCAGGAGATATGCAATCTATACAACAAGGTCACCGAAAGCAGCGCCGGCTATTACACTCTGACCGACGAGGATTACGAGGGCTGGTGGATCCTGAATCGGTCCGTCACGCTGGGAAGCAATACCACCCTGAAGATCCAGGGTGACGTCAAGCTGATCCTCTGCGACGGGATGACGCTCCACGCCGGGGACGGCATCTATATTGCCGACGGCAGCACGCTCACGATCTACGGGCAGGCCGAGGACAGCGGGAAGATCTATGCGCATCCGCCCGGCGGGGCCGGCATCGGCGGCATGGAGAATGCCATCGGCGGCAATCTGATCGTCCACGGCGGCATCATCGACGCCAAGGGCAGTACCAACGCCGCGGGCATTGGCGGCGGCAACGAGAACAGCGGCATCCGCTCCGTCACCATCAACGGCGGCTTCGTCAATGCAGAGGGCGGCTCCAGCGGCGCGGGCATCGGCAAGGGGCAGCAGAACAACGTCTGGGAAGTCGTCACCATCAACGGCGGCGTTGTCAACGCCACCGGCGGCCTTTATGCTGCCGGCATTGGCGGCGGTGAGGATCGAGGAAACGGCCCGGTCATCATCAACGGCGGCACCGTCACGGCGAAGGGTCGGGAGAACGGCGCGGGCATCGGCGGCGGCGAGGAGGGCAGCCAGGATCACCCCGTCACCATCAACGGCGGCGACGTCACGGCAGAAGGCGGGAGGCGCGGGGCCGGCATCGGCGGCGGCGGGGCAGGCTGGTTTGGCGATGCCGGACACGGCGGTCCGGTCACGATCAACGGCGGGACCGTCACACTGCAGGCGGGCCAATATGCCGCGGGCATCGGCGGCGGAGCTGCGAGCGATCTGTTCTGCAGTTCGGGCAGCGGCGGACGCGTCATAATCACCGACGGAGAGATCATAATCCGCGTTCCCGCCGGAAGCGGCGCGGGCATCGGCGGCGGCGCCGGCCCCGAGACCTATGGCTATGCGGGCAACGGCGGTATGGTGGACATCTCCGGCGGAAAGCTGGACATCCGCATGTCCGCGACCAGGAGCGCGGGCATCGGCGCCGGCGGCTGCGATTTCAGCAGCGGAAAAAGCGGCTCCGTCACCATTACCGGCGGTGAGACCCATATCCAGATCTTAAACGGCTACCTCAATGATGAATATGTGGAGAGTCAGGGCGCGGGCATCGGCGGCGCCTCGGAAAGGAGCCAGGGCGAAGACGTGCTCATCACCGGCGGCGTCGTAACGGTCGAGAATTACGGCTACGGCGCGGGCATCGGCGGCGGCGGGAGCGAGAAAAAGCCCTCCACGGCCGGAAACGGCGGAAACGTGTACATCAACACCGCGTTTGTCGTTGCCTCGAGCTATGCCGGCGCGGGCATCGGCGGCGGCGGTTCGCTGAAAGGCGGCGGCGGCGGTGGAAACGGAGGAAACGTCACAATTGACGGCGGCACGGTATACGCGCTCTCCGAGAACAAAGGCGCGGGCATCGGCGGCGGCAACGACGGCAACGGCGGCACACTGACGGTGAACGGCGGCTTCGTGATGGCGGGCGGCGGCAATTTGGATTATAACTACATTCGGGACCACGGGCTATGGACCCAAAACATCGCAGGCATCAAACCGATCAATCAGGGCTGGGTCAATCTTGCGTACAATCTGATCATGCACTTTATCACCACCGGCGAATATGCCGGCGCGGGCATCGGCGGCGGCGATGACGGCAACGGCGGCACCGTCACCATCAACGGGGGCACCGTGATCGCGATGTCCGGCATGAATTCCGCACGTGCGTTCGGCCACGGCGACGGCGGGAAAAACGATGGCAGCATAACGATCTATGACAACGCAAAAGTCACCTACGGAAGAGTCAGCGGAGGCGAGCCGGTGATCCTGGGGGTCGCCGCGAGGGACAAGCGCATGCCCTACTGCAAAAGCTATGCCTATGCCTGCGTCGAGCTTTGCGATCATCCGGAACCCGCATTTACCGCAAACGAAAGCACACATCAGAGGCACTGCTCCCACTGCCTCATCTCATTTCCCGCGGAAGAGCATGTGATGGACGAGCAAAACCACTGCACCGTCTGCGGGTATCAGGGCGTGCTTTGCGACCTCAGCTTTGACGCCAACGGCGGCGGCGGGAGCATGGAGGGCATCCGCTTTATCCCCGGGAGGAGTCTTATGCTGCCGGCCTGCGGCTTTACGCCGCCGGAGGGAATGTGCTTCGCCGGCTGGCAGGTAGGGGAAGACCCGGAGCTGAAAGCGGAGAACGAGCTCATCACGCCCACGGGGGACTTGACGATAAAAGCCGTCTGGTATTACACGATCTTGATCCTGGATGTGGAGAACGGCGTCATCACCCTGGAACAGGACGGCGCCTTTGCAGACGAAGTCCTTGTCTTGACCGTGACGGCAGAGAAGGGCTATGTGCTGGATACCTTGAGCGTCAAGGACAAGGATGGGGGCCTTTTCCCGCTGACCAGGATCGACGACAGCCACTACAGCTTCACGATGCCGCCTTGCGGTGTGACGGTCAGCGCGAGCTTTGTGAAGCTGCCCGGTGTCACGCTGAGCCTGGAGGCCTGCGGCGGCACGGTGGAGCCGGCAAGCCTTGAGATCGAAGTCGGCGCAGCCGTCGGGGAACTGCTTGTGCCCACCCGCGAGGGCGGCTGGGTATTCCTGGGCTGGTTCACGGCACCCGCCGAGTCGGCCTTTGCGGCCGGTCAGGGTACTGAGGTGACCGCGGAGACAAGCTTCGATGCGGACGCCACGGTATACGCCCACTGGCGTCTGCCGGGTGACATCAACGGCGACGGAGTCGTGAACAACAAGGACCAGACCCGTCTGCAGCGCTATATCAAGTACCACGATGTGGACGTGGTGGAGCTGAACCTGGACGTGAACGGCGACGGGAAGATAAGCAACAAGGATCTGACCCGCCTGCAGCGCTACCTGAAGTATAAAGACGTAGAGATTCACTGAAAGTGTCCTATGCTTCTGTAGAACCTGTTTTATATCTCTTCCAAGAAATCCAGATCCTCTTATTCCTTCTATATATCGTTATCTTGGGAATAATCCTTATGCGGGTTCTGATTCTTTCATCAGAACCCGCATAATGCGTGTGAGGATAAAACTCGTAAGTATACGAAAGGCGCTTCCATGAAAAAGAACCCTACACATGAAGAGATAACCCTTCTAAATCAACTGCTCGACTCGGTAATGGAGTTACATTCTTTTAGGTATTCTACTCTCGCAGAAGCAAAACATATCATTCGAGTAGGAAGCATCTATTACTGCTTGTCAGGTTTCCGAATCAGCATTTGCAGTTCTTCGTCCGTATAGGTCTCCTTGACCGTCTCTTTCTCCTTGATCGGCGGCATCACGACCGTTGTGTATCCCTGTCCTCTGCACCATTTCAGAAATGTGCGGAGGACCCTTGTATAACTGCTGATGGAGTTGTGCGCCAACCCGCTTCTGCGCATGGATACGACCACATTATTGATGTCGTCCTGCGTGACCTCATCAACAGGCCTCCCGGCATCCAAATGTTTACCGATGCACTTCCAATGTTGGTGATAGCCTCTGACGGTTTTCTCGCTGACCCCTTCGGCGATCTTCACAGCAACAAACCTCGGAAAGAGTTCGTTAAACGACAATCGCTCGTCGGTCATTCTGATCGGTATTTTCCTCATAAATCAGACACCCTGCCTCTCTCAAAAATCGGGATTCAGGCAGGGTGTCCAATTCCTCGCGACAAAAAAGAAAAAACCCCTGAAAACGTAGTGTTTTCAAGGGTTTGGTGCTCCAGCGGGGATTCGAACCCCGGACACCCTGCTTAAAAGGCAGGTGCTCTGCCTGCTGAGCTACTGGGGCGTGGCTGGGATGGCGGGACTCGAACCCACTATATCGGAGTCAAAGTCCGGTGTGTTACCATTACACTACATCCCATTATGCAGGCCGCCCTCCAGGGGCTTTCTGCTAAAACAGGCCGGCACGGCCGGCCTGTTGTTTGTTGATGGGGTGGGATATGGGGCTCGAACCCACGACACCCGGAACCACAATCCGGTGCTCTACCAACTGAGCTAATCCCACCATATCAGTTTCTCCGCCGAGAGGGTGGACAAACTGCTGCGCCAAACCTGCTGCCACCCTCCGGCGTTGGCACGCCAAGAGGGATTCGAACCCCCGACCTACTGCTTAGAAGGCAGTTGCTCTATCCTGCTGAGCTATTGGCGCATGTGCGCTGCACCCGCTCATGTGGAGCGGGTGATGGGAATCGAACCCACGTATCCAGCTTGGAAGGCTGGTGTTCTACCATTGAACTACACCCGCATGGCCGGTTCCTCATTCAGCCAAGAGATAATACCATAGTTATCCCCCGCCTGTCAACAGATTTTTTTGCAAACGCGGAAAAAAACGGAGCGGAGTCCTTCTCCGCTCCGAAAACATTTCTTGACGCGCCTTATTTTTTCCGGCGGAACAGGTCCTTCACCGACTCGGCAAAATACTCTCTTCCGCTGCGGTTCACCACGAACACATAGACCCCCAGGATCAGCAGGGCCCCCATGGCCGCCGCCACGATCACCGTCACCAGACCGGGTCCGTTTTGCTCGACCGTGGGGCCGACCTTGGGAGGCAGGGTCTCCGGCACCGGTTCGATGACCGTGGCGGTGGGCGCCGCGGGCAGCACCGGGTCTTCCGCCGGCTCAGCGCCGGGCTCCGGCGCGGAGGGGGCCAGCACCGTCACATAAAAGCTGCAGTCCAGCTCGTCCAGACGCACCGTGATCTCCTGTCGGCCGGGCTCTGAGAAGTGCGTGGGTTCGCAGGTGAACTCCCCTTCCACCAGCCGGGTCTCCAGTTCGCCGTCCGTCTCGATCAGGACCAGGCCGCTGGGGTCCAGGTCCTCGCCCACCTGATAGTCCAGCTTATAGGGCAGATGGTACACGGCCAGGCTCTTTTCCGCCTCCTCCGCCAGGACCTGGACGGTGAAGACGCACATCTGGTCCCTGTAGTAGACGTTGATCTCCTGCAGGCCCGGCTCCGTGAGCCGGGTGGGGAAGCACAGCAGCTCCTCATATACGTCCCGGGTACCGTTGTTCGTATAGACCCGGATCATCAGGCCGGAGGCGTCCAACTCCTCCCCCACCTGATAGATCACCTTTTCCGGCAGCCGCAGCACGCCAATGCCCTCGATTTCCTCCGGGGCCGGGGCCACCTCCACGTTGAAGAAGCACAGCAGGCCCTCGTAATTGACCTCGATGCTCCGGGTGCCGGCAGTCTCCAGGCGGGTCGGGTAGAGGCTGAAGCCCTCGGTCACCTCGACGCAGGCGCCGTTGCTGTAAGCGACCTCCAGCACCAGGCCCTCCGGGTCCAGCACGTCCCCGGCGACATACTCGGTCACCTGCGGGGGGCTGGAGACCGCGACGGCGATCGGGATCGCCTCCACGATGCTGACGGCGCAGATGCTCTCCACATCGTTGTAGCGGAAAAGCAGCTCATAATAGCCGGCGGCGGCGGGAACGCCGCGCAGATACGCGTCTACCCCCTCTTCGGTCTCCTCTGTCTCCAGATACAGTCCCTCGGGCAGCAGCTCCGGGTCGGTCCAGACGATACCGCCGGGATCCAGGGAAGCCAGCAGGTGGTTCACCTCGACGCCCACGGTAAAGGCATCCGGCGCGGGGTAGATCACATCCGCGCTGGCCGTGACCGGTATCAAAAGTATCAGCAGCAGCACCAGCAGCAGCGCTGCGTATCCCTTGTGTTTCATCGTAGCTCAATACCCTTTCCTGTCCTCCGGCGCCCCGAAGACCGGGGCCGGAGTAAGACTCTTCACGGTATGTACGGTTACCATAACACATTTTTACCGTTTTGTCAACATTCTGAAAACTTTCTGGAATTTTGTCGACGCTTTTGCCGCTTTTCGGTTGCGTGAACGCCGCCTCTGTGGTACACTGAGGCCGAAAAGCAACGCAAGGGAGGCGTTTTTATGGCGAAGAGCCCCTGGTATAAAGAGATGGCGGTCTACCAGATCTGGACCCGCAGCTTCTGCGACGGCAACGGGGACGGGATCGGCGACCTGTGGGGCGTGCTGAGCAAGCTGGACTATATCAAGAGCCTGGGGGTGGACGCGATCTGGTTTTCGCCCCTCTACCCCTCCCCCAACGCGGACTTCGGCTACGATATTTCCAATTACAAGGACATCCACCCGGACTACGGCGACCTGGAGCTGTTCAAGCAGGTGCTCTCCGGCGCTCACGACCGGGGCCTGCGGGTCTTCATGGACCTGGTGGTGAACCACAGCTCCGACGAGCACCCCTGGTTTCTGGAGAGCAAAAAGGGGAAAGACAACCCCTACCACGACTATTATTTCTGGCGGCCCGGCAGAACGGTGCGGGGCAAGCGCCGCCCTCCCAACAACTGGACCAGCCTCTTTGAGGGCGGGGCCTGGGAATACGACGAGGGGCTGGACGAATACTATCTGCACCTCTTCGCCAAAAAGCAGCCAGATCTGAACATGGCCAATCCCAAGGTCCGCGAAGAGGTGAAGGACATCCTGCGCTTCTGGCTGGACCTGGGGGTGGACGGCTTCCGGGAGGACGTGGTGACCTTCATCGCCAAGGCCGAGGGCCTGCCGGACTGCTACCCGCCCATTCCGGCGGCCAACGGGCTGAAGTACTACTCCAACCTGCCCGCCGCCCGGGAGTATCTGGCGGAGTTCAAGCGGGACGTGCTGGATCGCTACGACTGCTTCACCGTGGGCGAGAGCCCCATGACCACGCCGGAGATCGCCCTGCGCTATATCACCGAGGGCGAGGATCAGGTGCTGGACGAGATGATCGCCTTCTCCCATATGGAGGCGGACTGCATCGCGGCCGACGTGATCCGCCGGCCCTTCAGCCTGCGCAAGATGAAGAAGGCCTTCACCCAGTGGCAGATGAAGCTCCAGGGCAAGGCCTGGAACGCGCTGTATATCGAGAACCACGACCATCCCCGCATCATCAGCCGCTACGGCAGCGAGAAGTACCGGGAGGAGAGCGGCAAGATGCTGGCGGCCATGTACATGCTCCAGCGGGGCACGCCCTTCATCTACCAGGGCCAGGAGATCGGCATGACCAACATGCGCCTGGAGGACACTTCCCTGTATCCGGACGTGATGACCCAGAACAACGTGCGGCTGCTGTCCAAGTTCCTGCCGAAAAAGCGGGTGCTGAAGCTGATCCAGGACAGCGCCCGGGACAACGCCCGGACCCCGGTCCAGTGGTCCGCGGAGGAGAACGCCGGCTTCAGCACCGGCACTCCCTGGTTCGCCGTCAACGAGAACTACCGCAGCGTCAATGTGGCGGCCCAGGAGGAGGACCCGGATTCCCTGCTGAACTTCTACCGCCGCCTGCTGCGCTTCCGCAAAGAGCACGACGTGGCGCTGCGGGGCGATTATGTGGAGCTTCTGCCCGAAAGCAAGGAATTATACGTCTACGAGCGCAATCTCAACGGCAAAAAGCTGCTGGTGATCTGCTCCTTTACCGCCGAGCAGGTCCGTTTCCAGGCTCCCCCGGGGATCGAGCTGGACGAGAAGGCCCTTTGTTTGAGACCGCAGCGAAGAATGCGGAATCGGAAGAGAATTCGGAATTCGGAATTCGGAATTCGGAATGTGAAGAAAAATCCGAAGCTGAGCCCGAACCCGCCGAAGGATCCCCCGCAGGGGAGGGGCTTGCCCCTCCCGCCGATCCGCCGACAACGGAGCCCCCGGAAGCAGAACCCGCCGATCCGCCGACAACGGAGCCCCCGGAAGCAGAACCCGCCGATCCGCCGACAACGGAGACACCGGAGACCGAACCTGCCAATGCCGCCCTGGAAACTAATTCCGAATTCCGCATTCCGAACTCCGAATTGGCCTCTGACGCCGTCGTAGGGGCGATTCACGAATCGCCCGCCGAGACCGCCCCCCAGGCTAATTCCGAATTCCAAATTCCGAACTCCGAATTGGCCTCTGACACCGTCGTAGGGGCGATTCACGAATCGCCCGCCGAGACCGCCCCCCAGGACAATTCCGAATTCCGAATTCCGCATTCCGATCTGTCCCCCTCCCCGGAGGACGCGCCATGAGAGAGACCGCAGAGAAAGCCTACGCCAAGCTGAACCTGTCTCTGGACGTGACCGGGCGGCGGGCCGACGGCTACCACGATCTGGCCATGCTGATGCAGACCGTCTCCCTCTGTGA
>CACYLY010000060.1 GCA_902775355.1 Oscillospiraceae bacterium | reverse complement strand
GTCCAGGTTGAAGGTCATGACCTCCACGTCGCCCGTCTTGAGGTGCCTCTGCAGACGGATCACGTCCTTGTTGTTCACGCTGCCGTCGCCGTTGATGTCGCCGGGCAGGCGCCAGTGGGCGTAGACCGTGGTGCCCTCGTTAAAGGTGGTCTCGGTCGTCACCTGGGTGCCCTGGCCGGCCAGCAGATAGTTCTCCATCGGCTCAGTGAACCAGCCGATGAACTTCCAGTTCTCCAGAACGGGCTCGGGCAGGGTCTCGATGCTGCCGCCCACGTTGACCTCCATGGTCGCGGGATCCACCGTGCCGTTGCCAGCGTCGAAGGTCACGGTGACCGTAGTGATCTCCTTCAGCTTCTGGTCGGTGTAGGTCTCGCCGTCCAGCGTTACCGTCGCGGTGTAGAGGGTGCCGTTTTCCACTTCCTCGGAAGTGATCCTGGCCTCCAGGGTCTTGGTATGAGTCTCGTCCTTGGCGCACACGAAGGCCGCCGTGGCGCTGGTGAAGTCCTCCGCCCAGGTCCAGGTGGGTTCGCCCCACTCGTGGCCGGCGGCCGGGATCTCCACGGTCTTCGTGTCGATATAGGTCTTGCCTTCCAGCTCCACCGTCGCGGTATAGGTGGTGCTGCCGGCCCCCTCGCAGGTGGCGTTCACGGTCTCGCTGGTGATCGTGGCCTTCACGGTCTTGGTATGGGTCTCGTCCTTTGTGCACACGAAGGTCGCAGTGGCGGTGTTGTCCTCCGCCCAGGTCCAGGTGGGCTCGCCCCACTCGTGGCCGGTGGCCGGGATCTCTACGGTCTTCGTGTCGGTATAGGTCTCGCCGTCCAGCGTGACCGTTGCGGTGTAGGTGGTCAGACCGGCCTCCTCGCAGGTCGCCTCGTCGGTCTCGCTGGTGATGACAGCCTCCAGGGTCTGGGTATGGGTCTCATCCTTGGCGCACACAAAGGTGGCGGCGGCAGTGCTGTAGTCCTCCGCCCACTCCCAGGTGGGTTCGCCCCACTCGTGGCCGGCGCCGTAGACGGTCAGCGTGGAGATCTCGTCCAGCTCGAACTCCTCGTTGCGCTCCAGGGTGTCGACCTCGATCTCGGAGTCGGCGCAGTTCACGGAGAAGTGCAGGGTAATGATGGGCTCGCCCGCCAGGATGTAGTCGGTGACGCCGCCGCGGCTGCTAACGCTGGTGATCGGCAGATCGCCGTCGTCGTCCTTCACGTTGGCATAGGCCACGGTGACGATGCACTTATCCTCGGCCTCGTCAACAAACACGGAGATGGCGCTGATGTCCTCGTTGACCTCATAGCCGGTCAGCGTGACGGCTTCGGGATCGTAGATCACGGCGAAGAGGCCGTTGTGGCTGTCCTTGTCCTCGGCGATCTCGATGCTGATCTCGTTCTCATGGTCCTCGTTGTAATCTCCGCCGGGGATCGTCTGCGGATCCACGGTGGTGATGGTGGGAGCGGCGCCGCGGAAGTAGTTCAGGCTGCCCAGGTAGGCGTTGTTCTCTTCGCCCTCGATGGGTTCGGGCTCCTCAGACAGCTCTTCCTCATCCAGAGGCAGCACGTCCTCTTCCGGCAGGTCCTCGTCCTCCTCGAACTGCTCGGGCAGCAGATTGGACAGGTCAATGCCGTAGCGGGCGAAGTGCTCCAGCACGTCCGCGGTCAGCAGCTGGGCGCGGTCAGCCACGCGCTGCAGCTGGATGGGCTCGCTCATGATCTCGTCCTCCACGGAGGCGGGAGCGGCGGAGCCGTTGACATACAGACCGGCGGCGGGCCACACGCCCTCGCCGAAGTTGCCGGCGCGGTACATGGCCTTCGTGCCTTGATTGATGACGATCAGTTCAGAGATATTGTCGACCTGGCGCGACCAGTAGAGGAAGGTGCCGTCGAAGTACAGAGACTGGTACTGGAGCCCGGCGCTCAGTCCGGTGTCAAGGAACAAGGTCGGGCTGGAGAAGGTGACGCCGTTGGTGCTGCTGTAGCTCTGGGTCGTCTGCCAGATCTTGCCGGTCTCGTCCAGGAAGTAGTAGTTTGCCGAGGTACTGCTGGAGGTGGTGCGTGCATTCTGGGCGCAGATGGCGACCACGTAGGCGTCGCCCACGGCGGTCTTGCTCAGATCGAGCAGGCCGTAGGGGAACAGGGAGTAGGTTCCGTAGTCGTCGTCTGCCTCCGGTTCCACATTACCGAAGACAAGGTATTTGGCAAAGCCAAAAACACAGTAGCCTGTGCCAAAGCCTTCTGCGCACCTGGCCATGCCGAAGGGTGTGAGATAGCAGGCGCCAAGCTCGCTCAAAGCATAGGTGCTCCGGTTGACCGTGTAAATGACACTGTCCGCGCCGCTGAGGTCGCAGGTGCTGGCGTACAGGGTGCTGCTGTCCGCCATATAGGCGTTGCTCAGATAGACGCCCGCGGGGTTGTTGTTCGACTTGTTCCAGGTGGGCAGATTGCTCACGTTGAAGTTGGAGAAGAAGACCTCTCCCTCTTCATCCCAGATGATGGCGTTCATGTTCTTGCTGATGCGGGTAACTCTCACCGCGCACTCGGCATACTTGGTGGGATCGCTGGCGGAGGTGGCGCGGATGGTAACATTGTCCTGATACAGCGTGGTGCCGCTGCCCGACGAGGTCTGGGTCGTGGCGTTCACCGCTGTGACCTTGCCGAATTCGTCCACCGTCGCGATATTGGGATTGCTGCTGGACCAGACGACGCTGCGGTCCGTGGCGGTCAGAGGCAGGACCTTGGCGGCAAGATCCGCGGTATCGCCCTTGTAGAGATCCAGCTCCGTGGGAGTGATCGTTACGCCGGTGGGGGCGTAGGGATCGACCTCATAGCGGATCACAGTCTTCTGATACAAATACACATTGCTTGTGGCGGTGCTCAGAATGAAGGTGTTGTTGGAGTAGCGCAGGTAACGGCTGTTGATGCTCAGCAGGCTGTTGCTGCCGTCCCAGGTCCAGTCTCTGCGGCTGGTGTCCTTGGTGATCGTCAGCGCGTTGGAATTGCTGCGGCGCAGATACCAGCCGTTGTTGCCGAAGGTGTAGGTTCCGCTGGTGCTGCCGCTGCCGGCGGTCCACACAGAGGTGTCGGCCGCGTCCTTGCTGTCGATGTAAGGGGCGTTATTCGTGTCCCCGGTGCCGTTTTGGACGTTCAGGGCCAGGGCGCGGGTCGTGGCCGTGCTCTGGGAGCTGTTCAGCGTATAGTACAGGGCATAGCCGCTGCCGGCGCTGTTGCGGTTGACGATCAGGTACTCCTCGCCGGGAGTCAGGGTACTGGTGAGGACATAGACCGTCTTTTCCACATGGGTATTGTCGTTGACTTTCACGGCCACGGCGGTCTCGTTGCCCGCGTAGTCACCGGCAAACACAGCCACATAGCCCTGGGCGTTGGCGATGGCGTCGGAGGCGTCCAGGCTGATCTCATACTCGTCCACACCGGGCACGGCCTGGGCATAGACGGTGCCGCCGTCCAGGCTCATGACGGCCACATAGGCCAGGGCCTGGTTGTCGGTGGCGGCGACGTTCAGGGTGCTGCCGCTGAGCGTGGCAAGGCCGATCTGAGGCGCGGTGTCGTCGATCACGAAATCGAAGCCCACGAAAGCGCCCTTGCCCAGCTCGTTGCTCTCCAGCAGGGTCTTGAAGCCGGCGTTGTCCAGCAGGCCCGCGTCGGCGGCGGTATAGTTCTCTTTCACCAGCATGCCGTAATACTCGGGGATGGCGTAGAAGCCCACGCGGAACAGGTCGCCCTCAGCCAGACCGAAAGAGCCGGGCGTCTTGTTGACACTGTAGATCTTGGTCATGGTGTTCATCCAGGTGGACTCGTTCACATGGTAGTACAGGCCGGTGACCTCGTTGCCGGTGACGTTGGAACTGAGCACCTCGTCCACCAGGCCCTCCTCATCCAGCTTGCTGACGGCAAAGCCGGTGGTGCCGGCGCAGCGGATCAGGTTGTAGGCGATGCGGACCATGTTGGTGCTGCTGTTGATGGCAAGCCGGTCCGTGGGGAAGCTGTCCTCCACCATGTAGGGGTTGCCGCTGAACTTCACATTGGCCCCGTTCATGGTCAGAGTCAGGTAATTGGTGTCGGTATTGCCGGAATAGGGCAGCTGCTCGCTGCCGTAGAGAGTCTCCGTGTAGGAGGTGGTCTCAAACATGGTGGCGTCGGTCCAGGAGCCGTAGTAGCCCAGGATGGGGATGCTGTGGGCGTCCTCATACTTGCCGCCGTCTCTGGTGCTGCCGACGGCGTCCAGATAGGTGAAGCCCTCCAGGAAAGCGCCGCCGGGATAATTGGCGTCCAGCCAGGCCTTCAGATCGGGGCTCAGGGTGATGCGCACGCTGCAGTAGCGGCTGCCGTGGGCGGGGACCAGACCGGTGTTCACCGTCTCTTCGTCGGCGCCCTCCCAGCCGAGGAGCAGATAGGCGTCATAGGAAGTCAGCTCGTCGTCGCCGTCCATCTCGCCGGCTTCCAGATCCAGGTTGCTCCCGTCGTTCACGCCGCTCAGCCAGTCCAGGATGGCCTGGGCGTCGTCCAGATTGGTCACGCCGTCCCGATTCACGTCATGGCCCTCGGTGACGGGCGTGTCGCCTTCCCACAGGAAGGAGGTGCCGGCGGGCAGGATGGCGGTGCCGGCCAGCATGAATTCCTCTTCGCTGGCCTGGGTGAAGATCTCGGTCTCCACATTGAAGCAGATATCGTCGTCCGTCAGGTTGTAGACGGTGAAGCCGAACTCATAGTCGCCCTTGCGCGCGGCGTCGTCGCCCAGCTCCACCTTTACCTTGCCGTCGCTGGCTGCGCCGGTCAGGCCGGTCAGGTAGCTGCGGGTCGGGTCCATCATGACCACGGTGTTGGAGCGGGTGGCCAGGTCCACGTCGGCAAGGCCGGCGCCCTGCTGCAGGATGGACAGGTATTCACCGCCGGGAGCCATGGGCGTGGCGGTGGACATCAGCAGGCTCTGGGTGATGGCGCGGACGGAGTAGTCGCTCAGGCCCGTGTTCAGGCTCTTGAGATCGTCCTCGCGGAAGCGCTCGGCCAGCACGGCGGTCAGGCCCGCCATATGCGGCGCGGCCATGGAGGTGCCGCTGTAGCTCACGTATTGATCCGTGCCGCCCTCGGTGCTGCTGCCGGTGCTGGCGGTGCCGTAGACCGACCAGATATCGCCGCCGGGGGCGGTGATTTCCGGCTTCATCAGCAGGGAGCCGGGAACACCCCAGGAGCTGAACTCGGTGATGGTGGCCTCAGACCGGGGGATCAGCATCTCCTGCTCGACGTTGGTGATGGTGATGCGGCCGGTGTAGTAGGTCACGCCGCCGGCGGTATTTGCCGTGCAGCCGGCCTTGATCTTATTGGCGTCCTTCAGGGTGATGCTCACCATGGGGAAGGTGCCGGTGTAGTCCGCCAGGTTCATGTTGATCACGCCGTCGGCGTTGTTGGCGATGATCAGGGCCTTGGGATTGTAGCTCTTGGCATTGTTGCCCTTCTCGGAGAAGGACAGATCGCCGCGGTTGACGATGACGACCTTGCCGGAGAGGCTCAGCACGCTGTTGACCGCGCTGTAGTCGCCGGGTTCGCCCTTGGCGTCGATGTAAACCAGGTCGTAGGTGCCGGCCACGGTGCTGATTTTGGGATTGGTGTACGCACCCTCGTCACCCTCGGTGGACTCGGCGTAGAAAATGCTCTGCTCGTTGAATACCAGGGGCATGCCCTTGGTCAGGGTGTTCTGGGCCGCGGCCACGCAGAGGCTGTTCACAAAGGAGCCGGGGCTGCCGCCGGTATGGGTGTACGCGTCCTCGATATAGGGGTGCTTGGCGTCCGTAAAATCGGCGGCGGCATAGGAGTTGCCGGCGGAGATGGTCAGCACCATCTTGCTGTTGTGCGCGTCCGTCCAGCCGTTCAGCAGGTCCTGATAGGTGTTGTCAAAGGTCCAGCCGGGTGCGGCGGAGCCCAGAGACAGGTTGCAGGCGTCCGCGCCCAGGAGGATGGCGTCCTCGATGGCGACAAAGTAGTCCGAGTCATAGGCGCCGCCGCCCTTGCCGAAGACCTTCATGATCAGCAGCTGGGCGTCGGGCGCCATGCCGACGGCGCCCACTGTCGCGGCGGAGTCGTTGTGGGCCGTGCCGATGTAGCGGTTGGCGGCGGCAATGCCGGCCACGTGAGAGCCGTGGTTGCCGGCGGTGTCGCTGTTGTGGTCAATGGTGGTATTGCCGTCTATGTAGTTGAAGCCGTAGACGATCTTGGAGCCGTTCTGGTTGAGCTGCGCCGCGGTGACGCTGCTCATCTTATCCTTGGCGTTGAGCTCGCTGAGCACCGCGCTGATGTCGGCCTGAGTCATCAGCTCATTTCTGGCGTTTGCCAGGTCCACAGAATGGAGGAAGGGCTCCTCGGCAAAGGACTGGTGGGCGGTGTCGATGCCGGTGTCCACGATGGCGATGCGGCTGCCCGCGCCGGTGAAGCCGTTGGCCCAGGCTTCGGTGGCGCCCACCATGTTTTCACTGGTGTTGGCGGTATTGGGATCGTCGCCCTCCGTGCCCTCCATGGGGAGGTACTGATTCTCGCGCTGCACGGCCTTGACGCCGGGGATCTCGCGGATCTTCACCATATCGCCCAGGGTGACGTTGGCGGAGATGGCATTGGCGGCCAGGGTGATGTTCCACTGGACGTCCAGCGGGTGGCCCAGCACGCTCTCGATCTGAGCGGTCAGCTGCTCCTGCTCGCTGCGCAGGCCGTCGCGGTAAGCCATGGCGGCGCTGTTGGTGCCCACGCCGTCGGCGGCAAAGCCGGCCCCCAGGGTCGAGGGCTTGTCCAGGAAAATGGAGACGCGGACGATCTGGTCCAGGCCCTCCTCATCCATGGGGATGAGCTCCTCGTCCTCATCCTCCGCCTCCTCCACGCCCAGCTTCCGGATATTCAGCTTGTCCGGGCTGATGGGCTCAGTTTCCAGGATCGTTTCCTCGGGGAGATCCTCTTCGGACTCCTCCGCCACGGTCCCGGCCTCTTCCTCTGTCTCTCCGTCTTCCGCGAAGCCGGTGACGCCCAGGGACAGGATCATCGTCATCGCCAGCAGCAGAGCCAGAAAGCGTTTCCAGGTCTTGCTCATTGGTTTTCCTCCCTCATGGAGCGGGATTTCTTTCCTCGCTCTCAGCAGTGAAAGCGCCCGCGCGGCACTGATTTTCAGCACATCGCTGAAGTATCGGCCGACGCCGGGCAAAACTCCCCTTAAAATAGGATTATAACCGAATGCTTTTGCATTCGCAAGTGTTAATTTTTCGGCATTTTGGCGTTTTCCTCCGGGATCCGCGCCTCTTTTTCGGGCAATTTACCCCGTTTTTCGGACAAAACGCCTCTTTTGGGCCCTGTTCCCACAAAGCGGAAAAACACAGCCGGCGCGTCACCGTAACGCGCCGGCTGTGTTTTTCCAGATTCTGCGCACAAAAGATCACGCCAGCTCCAGGCGCAGGCTGCTGCCCCCGGGGCCGCTCTTCACCCGGATCTTCTGGGGGATGCTCTCCTCCAGCTGGTCCACATGGGAGATGATGCCCACCAGTCTCCTGCCCTCGGAGAGCTGATTGAGCACCTCCAGGGCCTTGTCCAGCACCCCGCCGCTGAGGGAGCCGAAGCCCTCGTCGATGAACAGGGCGTCCAGGCTCCGGCCGCCGGAGCGGTTCTGCACCGTGTCGGCCAGGCCCAGAGCCAGGGCCAGGGAGGTGAAGAAGCCCTCGCCGCCGGAGAGGCTCTCGGAGGGTCTGAGCTGTCCGGTGCTCAGATCCAGCACCTGGATCTCCAGTCCGGCTCTGGCGTTGCGCCGGTCGGCGCCGCTGCGGTGGACCAGCTGATAGCGCCCGCCGCTCATGATGTCCATGCGCCGGTTTGCCATCTCCAGGATCTCCTTGAACACGGCGCCCATCACATAGCGGTCGAAGCTCAGTCTTCCCGTCTCGCTGTTGACGCCCACGGCCAGGCTGCCCAGCCGCTCCAGCCGCTGCCAGGCCCTGTCGCTGCGCCGCAGCTCCTCCCGGGCCGCTTTCGCCTGCTCCAGCACCTGCCGGTGGTTGGCCAGCAGGTTTTCCTGCCGTCCCCAGGCGTCGGCGCAGCGGGAGGCTTCGGCTCCGGCCTCCGCCAGCTCCCCCAGCAGCGCGTCCATCTCCACGGGCTGCCGCCCGGCCAGGCTCTCCCGCTGCTCCTCCAGCTGCCGTCGCCTGTGGGTGCAGGCGCTCTCCCAGTCGCTGCATTCCTGCCGCTGCAGGCGCAGCCAGCGGGCCGGGTCCTTCTCCGCGGCGGGGGGCAGGGCGGCAAGGAGCTCCTGTGTGTCGGCGAAGCCCGTCTCCTGCAGGGCCAGCTCCAGGCCTTCGGAAGCCGCCAGCCGCTCCCGCTCCCGGGTCTTTACCAGCTCTTCCTTCTCCCGGAGCCCGCCCTGGGCGGTATCCTTCCGGGTCCTGGCGTTTTCCAGGGCTTTCCGGCTCTGTTCCAGCTCCCCTTTTTCTTTCGCCTGCTCCCGCTGCATCCGCTCCTGGACCGTTCTGGCCTCCGCCTCGGAAGCGAAGGGCAGCTCCGCCTCCCGCTCCCGCACCAGGGTCAGCAGGGTGTTCTCCCGGGCGCGCAGCTCCTGCAGCTGCGCCGTCAGTCTGTCCCGGTCCTCCTCTGCCGTACGGAGGGCCTGCTCCTTCTCCGGCAGCTCCTGCCGCAGGGACTGGCGCTCCCGCTCCAAAGCCCGGGCGGCCTGCAGAGCGGCCAGGGCGGCGGCGGTCCGCCGCCTGCTCTCCTCCCGCGCGGAGGAAAGCCGCCCGTCCCGCAGCTGCTCCCAGCTCTCGCAGCCCTCCAGCAGCTTCCCGGCCTCCTGCAGCGCCGCATCCCGCAGGCTCTGGAGCCGGGCCGCCATGGCCTCCCGGCGCTTGTCCTGCTGGGCCCGCTCCCGTTCGGCCTGATCCATGCGCTTTTTCGCCGTGTCCACCCGGGTCTGGTTGGGCACGTCCTCCTCCAGGGGCGCGAAGCGCTTTCGGGAATCGCCGTCCACCCTGCTGCCGCAGACCGGGCAGCAGGCTTCGCCCCTTTCCTCGATCTCCCGGCTCAGATCCCGGGCCATGAGCCCCGCCTGACCGGCCAGGAAGCGCCGGTACAGCCGGTGATACTCCTCCTCCGCCGCCAGAGCGGCCGCGGTCAGCCGGTTCAGGGTCTCCCCCTCCCGGTCCAGCGCCGCCTGATCGCCGCGGATCTGCCGGATCTCCTCCTCAAGGGCCGCCAGGGCCTCCTCCCGCTCCCGGGCCTGTTCATATTCTCCGCTGCGCTGCAGGGCCAGGGCCTCGGTGCCCTCCAGCTCCTCCAGCCGGGCACGCAGCGCCGAGAGCCGTTCCTCTTTTTGGGCGCAGTCCCGCTCCCGGGTCTGCCGATCCGTCTCTGCCCGCTCCGCCCGGCTGCTGAGCCCGCGCAGCTCTCCGCGCTTGTTTTCCAGTTCCTGCAGCGCCTGCAGCTGTTTTTCCAGCAGCTGCAGCTGCAGCCCCAGCTCCAGAAGCCTCTGCTCCCTGGCGCCGTCCTCTTTCGCCCGCCGGGTCGCCTGCTCCAGGGCGGCCTCGGCCTCCCGGGCCTCCAGGCGCCGCTGCAGCAGCTCCGCCTCCGCCTGACGCAGGCTCCCCTCGGCCCGGGACAGCTCCTCCATGGCGGGGCGCAGCTGATAGTAGGCGGTCTCGCTGCGCTCCAGACGCCGTTTCCGCTCCGCCATCTCTTCCTTTCGGGCCAGGAGCTCCGCCAGCTCCCGCTCCGTCCTGGCCAGGGCCTCAAACTGGGCGTTCACCGCCTCTGCCGCGCCTCTGCGGCTGTCCAATGCGCTGATCTGCTGCCGCAGGCTCTCCCGCCGGGCGGAGAGCTGCTCCAGGATCTCCTCCTCCCGCCGCACCAGGTCGCCCAGATTTTCCAGCAGCGCCGGGTGATTGGGCAGAAAGCCCAGGGCTTCCTCCTCCGTCAGGCCTTCGGGCCGGCGGAAGGCGCCCTGCATCAGCTGCCGCAGCTCCTCGGCCCGGGCGCTCCGGCGGCGGCCCAGCTCGTCCCGGGCGCCGGAGAGCAGATTCTGATAGCGCACATAGGCGCTGTTGTCGAAGAGCTTGCCCAGGATCTCGTTTTTCTTGTCGCTGTCCGCCTTCAGGAATTCCCGAAACTCCCCCTGGGCCAGCATCACGATCTTGCTGAACTGGTCGGCGTTCAGGCCCAGCAGCTCCTCCACCCGCCGGGTCACGTTCCCGGCCCCCTCGGTGGGGTTCCGGTCCGGCTCCAGCAGGGCGGCGCGGATCTGCTGGGTGCCGTACTGCTTCTCCTCGCCCTGTTTTTTCGGGAAATGGATGCTGCGCATCACCGTATATTCTTTGCCGCCCTCCTCAAAGCGCAGCTTTACCACGGTGTCGACGGACTTGTCCGCATAGTCGCAGTGGAGCATATCCACGCTCCGGTCCCGGCCGCTGGGCCTGCCGAAGAGGGCAAAGACCACCGCGTCGAAGATGGTGGTTTTGCCCGCGCCGGTGTCCCCCGCCACCAGATACAGCCCGTGCCGCAGCTGCTCGAAGGGGACGCAGGTGGTCTCGGCATAAGAGCCGAAGGCGGTCATTTCCAAAGACAGCGGTTTCATGCTTCCTCCTCCTGTTTCAGAATGTACTGCAGCAGCGCGTCGATATCCTGCGGCTCGGCGGCGCCGGTGTGCTCCCGATGCCGCAGCCGCTCCCCGGCGAAGTACAGCAGCGCCAGATCCTTCTCGTCCGGATCCTCCCCGCCGCAGCGCTCGGCGTAGAAGTCGGCAAACAGCTCCTCCACGCTCTTCTCCTGCTGCCCCCTGGCCGGGCTGACCTGCCCGGTGAAGGGGTCGTACTCACTGACCAGCTCCAGGATCCGGCTGTCTCTGGCTCGGGCCAGTTCCCGGAGAAAGTCGCCGATCTCCGGCGTGACCCGGCTGTCGGTCAGCACCACCCGCAGGTACTCGCCCCGACGCTCCAGGGCCAGCTCCCCGGCCTGCAGCTCCTTCCAGCCGCCTCGCAGCTCCCGCAGGGGGTGCAGGGGCGGGATCACAAGGGTCTCGATCCGGGGCTCTGTCCCGGGCGCCCCCAGCTCCACCAGCACCGCGCCCTTTTTCGGCTGCCGCACCTCGTCGAAGTGGTAGCACAGCGGGGAGCCGGCATAGCGGACGCTTTCGCGCCCCACAGCCCCGGCGGCGTGGATATGGCCCAGGGCCACGTAGCTGAAGCCCTCGAAGACCCTGTCGTCCACCTGGCCCAGGCCGCCCACCATGGTCTCGGAGCCGCCCCGCTGGGCCTCTGCCCCGGCGTGGGTCACATTCTGGTGGGCGACGAGGACGTTGCGCTGGCTGAAGTCGATGTCCTGGGCCTCTAAAAGGGCGCGCACCGCGGTCTCATAGTCCCGGATGCTCTCGTCCTCCAGCAGCCGGGCTGCCAAAGCCGGGAACACATAGGGCAGCAGCCAGAAGTGCACCGGGCCGTATGCGTCCTCCAGCGTCACCTTCTCCAGCCTGCCCCCGGGTCCCGGGACGCCGGCGATGTGGACCCCCTCCTTAGCCAGCAGCTCGTCCAGAAATGCCAGGCGCTGGCCGGAATCGTGGTTGCCCGCCACCAGCAGCACGGGGATGCCCTGCGCCGCCAGGCCCTTCAAGAGGACGGACAGCAGCTCCACCGCGTCCCCGGAGGGGGCGCTGCGGTCATAGACGTCTCCGGCGATGAGCACCGCGTCGGGCTTCTGCTCCTCCGCCAGCTTCAAAAAGCCCTCCACCCAGGCCGGCTGGTCCCCGTTTTCCAGCAGGGACACGCCGTGGAGCATCTTGCCCAGGTGCAGGTCCGAAACATGCAGGAATCTCATGGGATCTCTCCTCTCCGCGCGTCATTTTTCGACCCAGTATAGCACAAACCGGTGAACAGTGAACAGAGAAAAGTGAAAAGATGCTGTTAGTTGCTATTGAGTAGTTCGTAGTTCGTAGTAAACGGATGAAGACGGCCGGCCGCGCTCGGGTCCTTCCCCCAGCGGGGGGATTGCGGCCTCGCGCTGCCGGTGGCAGAAGAAGCGAGGGCGCAATTTCCGCAGCGGTCGAAAAAACGGAGGAACAG
>CACYLY010000059.1 GCA_902775355.1 Oscillospiraceae bacterium | reverse complement strand
GCCGGAGCCGAAAGATCTGAGGGCCTTGGGTGTGCCGCCCGGCGGGCGCGAAACGACCACCCCGTAGCGCCGAGCATCGCTCGGCGAAGCTCACGCAAGACGACGCCGGGCAATGCCCGGCGCTACGGGAGCGGCGGAGCGGATCGGCGGGAGGGGACAAGCCCCTCCCCTACGGTGGGGATGGAACGTCGGCGCGGACCGGCGGGCGGCCGCAAGGGATCGCCCCTACGGGCGCGAAACGACCAGCCGTAGCGCCGACCATTGGTCGGCGAAACCCGTGCAGGACAACGTCAACACGAAAGGAGTGCGAATGACGGGCGGGCAGCGTTTTTTGAGAAAAATACACAAAAAGCGTGCGCGGAGACTTGATTTTTTGATGTTAAAGTGCTACAGTTTTTTTATGGATTTCCGCATTCGATTTGCGAAGGCGGAGGGGTAGGAAATCAAAAAATCTCGGAGGATGCGGTTTCGCTCTTCACGGGCGTGCCTCCTTCGGGACAAAACGAAGGAGGTCTTTTTTATGAGTACAAAACGCTTGCTGGCCTCGCTGCTGGCGCTGCTGATGCTCTTCTCCCTTCTGCCGGCAGCGGCCCTGGCGGAGGAGCCGGAGAGCCCGGCGGAGACCGGAGAACCGGAGGCCGCCCCGCCCGCGGACGAGACCCAGGACGATGGGCTCACCGGCTTTTTCCTGGTGGGCTCCATGAATGGCTGGACGCCCGCCGAGGAATATCGCTTCACCTGGGAGTCCTACGATGCGAACACCGGCGTGCAATGGGTTTTCCTGTGCACGCTCAGTGTGGGGGACGAGTTCAAGGCCGTACAGGTGGAGAACGGCTCCATCGTACAGTGGTTCCCGGACAATATGGGCAACTACGTGGTGGACGCCGCCCACGCGGGGTACAAGGCCGTCTATTTCCGCCCTGTGGCCCAGAGCGACTCCGCCTTCTACGGCGGACATCTCCTGGTCGACGATCCTCCGGCCCCGAAGCTGTACCATGTCAACACATATATCAACTCTCCGGTCCACGGGAGCCTGAGCGTCTCCCCCGAGGACGCCTATGAGGGCGATCCCGTCACCATCACCGCGACGCCGGACGAGGGCTATGTCCTGAGCTATCTCGAAGGGGGCTCGATCACGAAGGTCAACGATACGACCTATACCACTGTGATGCCCGGGTATGACCTTACAATCCATGCCACTTTCAAGCTCGCCCCCGGCTTTTACTTCGACAACACCGGCCGGGTGGTCCCCGATTACTACGTTCCCGAGGAGAAGTTCTCCCCCAGCACCAGTCTCTTCGGCGAATGGGAACGGGAAGCCATCCTGACGGAAGATGAATTCATCGACGTGATGGGCGTCTATACACCCGAGCTCGCGACGGAAAGGATCGGTTATTACTGGTGCTTCCAGACGACGAAGCTCACCTATTCCAGCAGCAGCGACAGACCCAAGGTCACGCCGGAGCAGGCGGGCCACGCCATGGTCTTTTTGACCGAGACCGAACGGGAGGGCTACACCAAGGCGATCCACTGCACCAGGACCTATATGGACCCCAGCTTCGTATGGGACGCCTGGTGGATCATCAAGAGCTTCCACACGATCACTGTGGCGCCGGCGGACAACGGCAGCGCTGCCGCCGATCTGACGGAGGCCTATGAGGGCCAGACCGTCACCCTCACGGCGACGCCCGCTTCCGGCTATCGCCTGGGCGCCTACACCGTGCTGGACGCGGAGGGCAACGAGATCCCGGTGGAGGGGAACAGCTTTGCCATGCCGGATTCTCCCGTCACCGTGACGGCCAGCTTTATCCCGGAGGGGGCCGTGACCTACACCGTAGCCGTGGACGCGAATATCGCCAACGGCAGCGTGACGCCGGATAAGACCAGCGCAGCCGAGGGCGAGGCCGTCAACCTGACCGTCACGCCGGACGAGGGTTACCAGCTGGAGACCCTTACCGTTACCGACGCCAGCGGCGATCCGGTGGAGCTGAACGGCACCAGCTTCCTCATGCCCGCCTCGAATGTGACCGTGACGGCCAGCTTCGTGCTGATCCCGCCCCCGACCTATACCGTCACCGTGGACGCGAATATCGCCAACGGCAGCGTGACGGCGGACAAGGCGACCGCCTTGGAGGGCGAGACTGTCAACCTGACCGTCACCCCTGCCCCCGGCTATGAGCTGGGCACCCTCACCGTCACCGCCGCCGATGGCAGCCCGGTGGAGCTGAACGGCACCAGCTTCCTCATGCCCGCCGCCAACGTGACCGTGACGGCCAGCTTCGTGCCTGTGTACTACACGGTCACCGTTCTGGGAAGCGCGGAGGGCTGCACCGTGGTCGCGGACAAGGCCACGGCCCAGGTGGGCGAGACCGTTACCATCACCGTCACCAACGACAACGACCACCGCCTGGTCAGCCTCACCGCGGAGGATGAAAACGGCAACGTGGTGGAGCTCAGCAAGGTCCAATACAGCAACACCAAGTACACCTTTACCATGCCCGCCGCCAACGTAACGGTCACCGCCGTCTCCAGGGCGATTTACCAGCTCTGGGTGGGCGGGATCCAGGTCGGAAGCGATAATTACCTGGACATCCTGGGCGACGGCAGCGCCAGTTATGACCCCGCCACCCGGACCCTGAGCTTCAGCTCCGCGGAGCCCGCGATCACGGGCGAGTACGGCGGCAATCTGATCACCTACATGGGGGAGGACAGTCTGACCATCGAGGCCTCCAACGGGCTCCATCTGGACGCCAGCCAGCTCCCCTCGGCGACCCAGTCGATCTACTCCTATTACGCGAGCTTCGTCATCAACGGCGATCTGACGCTGGATGTCCCCAACGGCATCCAGACCTATAACGGCACGGTCACGGTCAACGGCAACGTGACCGGCAGCGGACAGTCCACCCTGATCCAGGGCAACGCCGGCGTCACCGTCAACGGAACGGTGACCACGACCAATCCCGCCAGCGCCAGAGCCATCTACTCCGACGGCCCCGTCAGAATCAGCGGGGATCTCGTCTCCGCGGGCTTCGGCAATACATGTGTGTATGCCGGGGGCGACATTGCGATCGACGGGGATGTGACCATCGCCTTCAGCACGACCCAGGGCCTCTGCGCCCTGCAGAGCACGGGCGGCTCCGTCAGCGTCGGCGGCTCCTTCACCTCCCGGGCGAAAGCGAGCCAGTATGTCGTCAACGCCGCCCAGGGCTTCACCTGCGCGGGCGACGTGACGGTGTTCAATAACTTCGGCAAGGGCATCTACTCCGCCAACGGCGCCATTACGGTGGTCTCCGGCACCTGGAACGTGACCGCCAGCTCCGAACCGCTGAAGGCCGCGGGCGGCATCGTGATCCCCGCGACCCACGCCATCACCACGCCGGAGGGCGGCGTGCTGGCTGAGACAGGCGGCTTCACCGTCGTCACCGAGGCCGACGGGACCACGCCGGCCGTCCAGGTGATCATTGAGCCGGCCCAGACACCCGCCGCCATCACCGTGACCTTCAACGCGGGCGAGGGCACCGTGGATCCCGCGACCGTGGAGGTCAACGCGGGCGGCAGCCTCGAGACCCTGCCCGAGCCCGTTCTGGAGGGCTGGAAGTTCCTGGGCTGGTTCACCGAGCCGATGGAGAAGTATCTGCTGGCCGGCCAGGGCACCCAGGTGACGACCGAGACCACCTTTAGCGAGAACACCACGGTGTACGCCCACTGGCGCCTGCCCGGCGACATCAACGGCGACGGCACTGTGAGCAACAAGGACGTGACCCGTCTGACACGCTGGCTGAAGTTCCACGATGTGGAGGTCGTGAGCTTCAACCTGGACGTCAACGGCGACGGCAGTGTGAACAACAAGGACCTGACCCGTCTGGTGCGCTATCAGAAGAGCCACGATGTGGTGCTCAACTGAGCGAATTCGGAGTTGAGGATTCGAAGGATCCCCGGAAGAGATAAAACAACACAAATTGAGACAGGGACGCGGCGGTTTTCGCTGCGTCCCTGTTTGCTAGGGTGCGGAAGGGCGGCGCACAACGGCGGGCGCTTCGTGAAGCGCCCCTACGGCGGAGGACGGATGTCGGCGCGTAGGGAGCGATCCCTTGATCGCTCCGCAGACAGGGGCTCGGTGTGAAACGGCGGGCGACCGCAAGGGTCGCCCCTACGGCGGAAGACGGGCGTGAGCACGGCGGGCGACCAAAGGTCGCCCCTACGGGGGCGGGACGGCGGTGTCGCGTGCAAATCGGCGGGCGCTTCGTGAAGCGCCCCTACGGCGGAGGACGGACGTCGGCGCGTAGGGAGCGATCCCTTGATCGCTCCGCAGACAGGGGCTCGGTGTGAAACGGCGGGCGACCAAAGGTCGCCCCTACGGGGGCGGACGGCGCCGGCGAAAAAATGAAGATTTCTGAAGGACGGCTCTCGGTGTTGAAATTTGGCAAAATTGTGTTATACTGTATCTTTGTAATACTGTCATATTCTCCCGGCATGGACGGGGGAAATATGGCCAAAATAAATCGGAGGCAGTCAACAAACCATGAGCAAGAAGCAGTTCAAGGCCGAGAGCAAGCGGCTGCTCGACCTGATGATCAATTCCATTTACACCAACAAGGAGATTTTCCTGCGGGAGATCATTTCCAACGCGTCCGACGCCATCGACAAGCTCTGCTACCTGTCCCTGACCGACGACAGCGTGGGCCTGAACCGGGATGATTTCAGGATCGACATTCTTGTGAATAAAGACGAGCGCACCATCACCGTCCGGGACAACGGCATCGGCATGACCCTGGAGGAGGCGGAGAGCAACCTGGGCGTCATCGCCAAGTCCGGCTCCTTCCAGTTCAAGGGCGAGATGGAGAGCGCCAAGGCCGAGGACCTGAGCATCATCGGCCAGTTCGGCGTGGGCTTTTACTCCGCCTTCATGGTGGCCGATCAGGTCACCGTCCGCAGCCGCAAGTTCGGCGAGGAGAAGGGCGTGGAGTGGAAGAGCGCCGGCGCCGACGGCTACACCGTCACCCCTGTCGAGAAGGAGACCGTGGGCACCGACGTGATCATGCACCTGAAGGCCGACACCGAGGAGGAGATCTTCGGCTCCTATCTGGAGGTCTGGAAGCTGAAGGCCCTGATCAAGAAGTACTCCGACTACGTGCGCTGGCCCATCAAGATGGACGTGCAGCACCAGGAGCGCTTCGAGACCGGCGAGAAGAACGACGACGGCAGCCCCAAGTACGAGTACAGGATGGTCACGGAAAACGAAACCATCAACAGCATGGTCCCCATCTGGCAGCGCTCCAAGAGCGAGGTCACCGACGACGACTGCATCCAGTGGTACAAGGAGAAAAACCGGGACCGCAAGGATCCCTGCGCGCTGGTGCGGGTCAACGCCGAGGGCGCGGTGAGCTACAAGGCCATGCTCTTTGTCCCCGGCGAGCAGAATGAAAACGTCTTTTCCGGCGACAATAAGGGCGGCGTCACCCTCTACTCCAACGGCGTCATGATCATGGAAAAGTGCGACAAGCTGCTGCACGACTACTTTGATTTCGTCAAGGGCGTGGTGGACTCCCCGGATCTCTCGCTGAACATCTCCCGGGAGATCCTGCAGCACGACCGGCAGCTGCGCATCATCGGCCAGAATCTGGAGAAGCGCATCAAGGGTGAGCTGGAAAAGCTCCTGAAGGAGGACAGACCCAAGTACCAGGAGTTTTTCAAGAATTTCGGCGCCGACCTGAAGGTGGGCATCTGCGACGAGTACGGCCGCTACAAGGACTTCCTGCGGGATCTGCTGATCTTCTACACCTCGGAGGACCGCCAGGTCACCCTGAAGGAGTACGTGGAGGCCATGCCCGAGAGCCAGAAGGTCATCTACTACGCCACCGCCGCCAGCGTGAAGCAGGCCATGAGCCTGCCCCAGTGCGAGCAGGTCCGGAACCGGGGCTTTGAGCTCATCTACCTCACCAGCCCCCTGGACGAGATGGTGCTGGAGAATCTCCGCGACCAGGACGGCAAGAGCTTCTGCAACGTGGTCACCGACGATCTGGGCTTCGAGACCGAGGAAGAGAAGAAGGCCGCCGAGGAGCGGGACATCGAGAACAAGGAGCTGCTGGACTTCGTGAAGGAGGCCGTGGGCGGGGACCTGAGCAAGGTCCGCCTGAGCCGCAAGCTCTCCACCCAGGCCTGCTGCCTGACCAGCGAGGGCCCGCTGACCCTGGAGATGGAGCGCTACTTCCGTCACGGGCCCAGCGAGGAGATGCGCAAGGTCCGGGCCACCCGGGTGCTGGAGCTGAACCCGGAGCACCGCGCCATGCAGGCGCTGAAGGAGGCCTTTGAAACCGATAAGGAAAAGGCCAAAAAGCTCTCCCGGATCCTGTACGTCCTGGCGGAAATGACCGCCGGCATGGACGTGGAGGACCCGGCGGAATTCGCCGCCCAGGTGGCGGAGCTGTTTTGACAAAATGAAAAATGAATAATGAATAATGAAAAATGATGGTATCACGCCTTCGGCGTGATGGATTGAAATCGTCGCGAAGCGACACATCCATTCTTCATTCTTCCGTGTTCATTTATTGTATTTTCTTTCCGAGATGGAGATACGCCTATGACAAAGCCCCGTTTAGGTATCTATATCCATATCCCCTTCTGCGCCAGCAAGTGCAGCTACTGCGACTTCTATTCCCTGGCCGGCTGCGATCACCTGATGCCCGAGTATCACCGGGCGCTGATCGCCCACCTGGAGGAGTCGGCCCGCGGGATCCGCAATTATGAGGTGGACTCTGTGTACTTCGGCGGCGGCACCCCCAGCTACTACGGGGCCGAGCAGCTGCTGGAGATCTTCGACGTGCTCAAGCGCAACGGCAACGTGCGGCTGGACGCGGAGGTCTCCGTGGAGTGCAACCCGGACTCCATGACCTACAAGGACCTGCGCCTGCTGCGGCAGGAGGGCGTGACCCGGCTTTCCATCGGCGTGCAGGCCACCGACAACGATCTGCTGAAGCTCATCGGCCGGCGGCACACCTTCCAGCAGGCGGAGCTGGCTTTCTCCGCCGCCCGCAAGGCCGGCTTCGACAACATCAGCCTGGACCTGATCTACGGCCTGCCCAGCCAGACCAAGAGCGACTGGGCGGAGTCTCTGGCCAAAATCGTGGAGATGCACCCGGAGCACATCAGCTGCTACGGCCTAAAGCTGGAAGAGGGCACGCCGATGTACAAGGAGTACAAGGACTCGCCGGTGATGCCCACCGAGGACGAGCAGGCGGACATGTACTCCTACGCCGCGGAAATGCTGGAGCGCTACGGCTACAAGCAGTATGAGATCTCCAATTTCTGCGCGCCGGGCTTTGAGTCCGCCCACAACCTGAAATACTGGAATCTGGACGATTACATGGGCTTCGGCCCGGGCGCCCACTCCTGCGTGGGCAATCTGCGCTACAGCTTCGTGAAGGACCTGAAGCGCTATATCTCCGGCGTGGAGCGGAAGGTCAGCATCATCGACGAGTACCAGCTGGTGGACCCGCTGGAGCGCTCGGTGGAATACCTGATGCTGGCCATGCGCACCAACCGGGGCGTATCCGAACAGGATTACCGCGTCCGCACCCAGTCGGACTGGAAGCCCATCCACCGGGTGCTCCGGGCCTTCGAGGAGAAGGGCTGGGCCGAGCGGAGCGGGGATCGCTGGCACTTCACCGTGCCGGGCTTCCTGATCTCCAATACCCTGATCGGGATCCTGCTGGAGGCCCAGGCCAGCGGCCGGGCGGAGAGCATCCCCTGGATGGAGCGCGCGGAGCGGGAAGAGAGAAAGATCATTCTGCCCAAGGGAGAGGAGGAGCTCTTCACCGAGCTCTACGAGGCCCGGCAGAAGGAACGGGCCGCCGTCGGCATCCCGAGGACGGAGGCGGAAGAGACCGAATACGCGGAAGAGGCGGAAGAAGAACAGTCGGAAGACTGAGCGAGGGACTGACAGGTGGCAAATCATATGAGAGACAAGAGATCGTCGGAGGGCAGCGCGCCCCCGTCCCGCCCGGACAAGGGCGAATCCCGGGCCGAGCTCCGCGCCAGACAGGCGGCGGAGGAGCGGGAAAGACGGGAGTGGATCGCCCGCCGCAAGCGGGAGGATCAGGAGGCCGCCGAGGCGGAGGAGCGGGAAAGACAGGAATGGATCGCCCGCCGCAAACGGGAAGACCGGGAGGCCGCCGAGGCCGCGGCCCGGGAAAAGGCCGCCAAACTCGCCGAGCGCAAGCGCCTGGAGGAAGAGCGCCGGCGGGAAGAAGAGCGGGCGGAGGAAAACGCCAAACGCCGAGAGAAGGAAGCCAAAGAGGCCGAGCGCCGGCGCCGGGCCCAAAAGCGGGCCGAGAAGGGCAAAAAGATCCTGCGCGCGGTGAAGATCGCCCTGCTGGTGGTCATGCTGCTGGTCATTTTGACCGGCGTGGGCTGGCTGCTGATCAGCCGAAAGATCGACGGCGGAGCCAACCTGCCCAACGTCTTCCTGGACGGCATCCCCGTGGGGGGGCTGACAAAGGAAGAGACCGAGCAGAAGCTGGAAGAGGAGGGCTGGGGCGACCCCGCGCTCCGTTACCTGCGGGTGGAGCTTCCCATGGACGTGAGCTTTGAGCTGGACCGCCAGGAGGCGGGCCTGATGATGAGCCGGGAGCAGGCCGCCGAGGCCGCCTACAGCTACGGCCGCAGCAGCGACCAGATGGACAACGTGGGCACCTACCTGGGCTCCGGCTTCTCCACCGTGGATCTGGCGGGGGAGCGGGGCAGGCTGAACCAGGAATACGTCCGCCAGCAGGCCGCCGCCGCGGTGGCGGAATTCCGGCAGAAGACCTCCGGCGAGAGCTTTTTCCTGGATACCGAGAAAAAAGTCCTGCACTTTGTCAAGGGCGCGGGCCAGATGGATATCGACCTGGACAAGCTCTGCGCCGCCCTGGAGGACGCGCTGCTCAGCGAGGAGACCCTGCTGGTCTATGACGAGATCGAGGGGAACCTGGCCGCGCCCAACTTCCGGGAGCTCTACAAGCAGCTGCGGGTGGAGCCCGTCGACGCCCACTTCGCGGACAAGAACTTTGAGGTGATCCCCGGCACCCCGGGGCTGGATTTCGACATTCCCACGGCCCGCCGCATGTGGCTGGAGGCCGAACCCATGGAGGAGATCCTGATCCCCATGCGGGAGGTGGAGCCCAGGATCACAGCGGAGAAGCTGGAGGGCGAGCTGTTCAAGGACTGCCTGGGCAGCCAGACCAGTTCTTACGGCGGCAGCTCCAACGCCCGGGTCAACAACATCAACCTGGCGGTCTCCTATATCGACGGGGTGATCCTGATGCCCGGGGAGACCTTCTCCTACAACCAGACCGTGGGCCAGCGGACCCTGGCCCGGGGCTTCCAGGAAGCGCCGGCCTATGCCAGCGGCGAGGTGGTCATGGAGGTGGGCGGCGGCATCTGCCAGGTGTCCTCCACCCTGTACTGCGCCTCTCTCTACGCCCGCATGACCATTGTGGACCGGACCTATCACCATTTCCGGGTCACCTACCTGCCCCCCGGACAGGACGCCACGGTGAGCTGGGAGTCGCCGGACTACAAGTTCCGCAACGACCGGGACTACCCGGTGAAGATCGTGGCCTGGTGCGACAACGACACCCGGCAGCTGACCATCCAGATCTGGGGCACCGATACCGACGGCATCTGGGTCACCCTGAGCTGTGAGCAGTATGCCGTCCACGACGGCGAGTTCCCCGAGGTGGTCATCGGCTCCAACGTGTATCTGTTCATCAACTACTACGACGCCGACGGGAATTATCTGGAGACCAAGCAGGGTTACGCCAGCACCTATATGCGCCACGACTACGAGATCGACTGGCCGCCGGAGAAGTTCAAGGATAAGGACGACGAGGGCGGAGACGGCGGCGGCAGCGGCGACGGCGAGATCATCATCGACGACGGCGGCGGCGGAGGCGGCGGCAGCGGCGATGAAGGCGGCGGCGACGGCGGCGACGGCGGCGGAGGAGACTCCGGCGGCGGCGAAGGCGGCGGCGACAGCGGCGGTGGGGACGGCGAGATCATCGTCGAGCCCTGAGCGAAATCAAGGACAGGAGGTAAGAGAATGGACAAGAAGACCTTTTATATCACCACCCCCATCTACTATCCCTCGGACAATCTGCATATCGGCCACACCTACTGCACTGTGGCTACCGATACCATTGCCCGCTACAAGCGGCTGAGGGGCTATGATGTGATGTTCCTCACCGGCACCGACGAGCACGGCATGAAGATCGAGGAGAAGGCCAAGGCCGCCGGCGTCACCCCCCAGCAGTTCGTGGACCGGATCGTCACCGGGGAGCACGGCGTGCAGGACCTGTGGAAGCTGATGAACATCTCCAACGACCGCTTCATCCGCACCACCGACGACTACCATGTGGCCGCCATCCAGCGCATCTTCAAAAAGATGTATGAGAACGGCGACATCTACAAGGGCGCCTACAAGGGCAAGTACTGCACCCCCTGCGAGAGCTTCTGGACCGAGAGCCAGCTGAAGGACGGCAAGTGCCCCGACTGCGGCAGGGAGGTCCACGACGCCGAGGAGGAGGCCTATTTCTTCCGCCTCTCCAAGTACGCCAAGCCCGTGCAGGAGCTGCTGGAGACCGGCAGCTTCCTGGAGCCCGCCAGCCGCGTCAACGAGATGATCAACAATTTCATCAAGCCCGGCCTGGAGGACCTCTGCGTCTCCCGCACCAGCTTCACCTGGGGCGTGCCCGTGGACTTTGACCCGGGCCACGTGGTGTACGTCTGGGTGGACGCCCTGTTCAACTACTGCACCGCCCTGGGCTTCCTGAACGACCGCTATGCGGACTTCGACAAGTTTTGGCCCGCGGACGTGCACATCGTGGGCAAGGAGATCGTCCGCTTCCACTCCATCATCTGGCCGGCCATGCTGATGAGCATGGGCCTGCCCCTGCCCGGCAAGGTCTACGGCCACGGCTGGCTGAACTTCAACGGCGACAAGATGTCCAAGTCCAAGGGCAACGTGGTGGATCCCTATATCCTGGCGGAGAAATTCGGCGTGGACGCCCTGCGCTTCTTCCTGCTGCGCACCTTCCCCTTCGGCTCCGACGGCAACTTCACCAACGAGCTGCTGATCTCCACCATCAACACGGACCTGGCCAACGACCTGGGCAACCTGGTGAGCCGCACCACCGCCATGGTGGAAAAGTACTTCGGCGGCAGGCTGATCCCCGAGCGGGAAGCCGAGCCCATCGACGAGGAGCTGATCGGCATGATCCGCGGCGCCGCGGCGCGCTACGCCGCCCAGATGGACAAGCTGCAGCTGCACCTGGGCCTGGAGGAGGCATTCAAGCTCATCCAGCGGGCCAACAAGTACATCGACGAGACCATGCCCTGGAAGCTGGCCAAGGAAGAGGACAGGAAGCCGCGCCTGGCCGCGGTGATGTACAATCTGCTGGAGGCCCTGCGGGTGTCCCTGACCCTGCTGACCCCCTTCATGCCGGAAAGCTGCGCCAAGGGCTTCGATCAAATCGGCGCCGAGGAGAGCGCCCGCTGCTGGGACGCCGCCTGCGCTTACGGGGTGCTGCCCGCGGAGGTGGCCGTCCACAAGGGCGAGACCCTCTTCCCCCGCATCGACGCGGAGAAGATGCTCGCTGAGCTGGAGGAGGCCGAGAAGAAGGCCAAGGGCCCCCAGGTCAAGGTGGAGCCGGTGCTGCCCGACGTGGATATCGAGGACTTTGCCAAGTGCGACATGCGGGTGTGCAAGGTACTCAAATGCGAGGCCGTGAAGAAGTCCAAGAAGCTGCTGCGCTTCGAGCTGGACGACGGCTCCGGCACGACGCGGCAGATCCTCTCCGGCATCCATGAGTTCTACGAGCCCGAGCAGCTCCTGGGCAAGACCGTGGTGGCGATTTTGAACCTGCCGCCGCGGAAGATGATGGGTCTGGAGTCCTGCGGTATGCTGCTCTCCGCCGTTCGGGAAGTGGACGGCAAGGAGGAGCTGCACCTGCTGATGCTGGACGACGCCGTCCCCGCCGGCAGCAGACTGTGCTGAGAGGAAAGGCTTTACAGGTTTAAGAAGAACGCCCCGGTGAAAACCGGGGCGCTTTTCCATGCAGCACAGAAGACGCCGACCAATGGTCGGCCGCTACGGGCGCGGGAGGGGCGTCGGCGCGGATCGGCGGGCGCTTCGTGAAGCGCCCCTACGGCGCGGGACGGGACGTCGGCGCGGATCGGCGGGCCGCGCACGGGTCCTTCCCCCAGCGGGGGGATTGCGGCCTCGCGCTGCCGGTGGCAGAAGAAGCGAGGGCGCAATTTCCGCAGCGGTCGAAAAAACGGAGGAACAG
>CACYLY010000058.1:687-13413 GCA_902775355.1 Oscillospiraceae bacterium | reverse complement strand
ATGCATGAACAGAACTTCGATGCCCCTTGAGGGGTTCTGCCTGTATCGTGCCCTTCTAGGGCTCATGCAAACCACCACTTCAGTGGTGGTTTTGATTTGTTCCGCTCAGCCGAAGACGGAGAGCAGGAAGCCCGCCGCGATGGCGGAGCCGATGACGCCGGCCACGTTGGGGCCCATGGCGTGCATCAGCAGGTAGTTGTTCTTGTTGTAGCGCCGGCCCACGTCCTGGGACACCCGGGCCGCCATGGGAACGGCGGACACGCCGGCGGAGCCGATCAGCGGATTGATCTTGCCGCCGGAGGTCTTGTACATCACCAGACCGCCGCAGAGGCCGCCCACGGTGGAGATGGAGAAGGCGATCAGACCGAGCACCACGATCTTGATGGTGTCCAGATTCAGGAAGTTCTGGGCCACCATGGTGGCACCCACGGAGGTCGCCAGGAAGATGGTGACGATGTTCATCAGCGCGTTCTGGGCCGTGTCGCTGAGACGGTCGGTCACGCCGCACTCCCGGAAGAGGTTGCCCAGCATCAGGCAGCCGATCAGCGGAGCGGTGGAGGGCAGGAGCAGGATCACGAAGGTGGAAACCACGATGGGGAAAATGATCTTCTCGGTCTTGGAGACCTCGCGGCTCTGGACCATCTTGACCTTCCGCATCTTGTCGTTGGTCATCAGCTTCATGAGCGGCGGCTGGATCATGGGGATCAGCGCCATGTAGGAGTAGGCCGCGATGGCGATGGGTCCCAGCAGCTCCGGAGCCAGCTTGGTGGTCAGGAAAATGGCGGTGGGGCCGTCCGCGCCGCCGATGATGCCGATGGAAGCGGCCTGAGGGCCGGTGAAGCCCAGCAGTACCGCGCCGAAGAAGGCCACGAACACGCCCAGCTGCGCGGCGGCGCCCAGCAGCAGGCTCTTGGGATTGGCCAGCAGCGGGCCGAAGTCCGTCATGGCGCCCACGCCCATAAAGATCAGGGAGGGGTAAATACCGGCCTTCACGCCGATGTAGAAGAAGTCCAGCAGGCCCGCTTCCCGCATGATGGCGCCGTAGCTGTGATAGACCGGGCTGGTCTCATCCAGGAAGGCGGCCCAGAGCTCCGGGTGGTACACGGCGTTGTGGCCCATCCCGATGAAATAGCTCAGGTTCGACAGCAGGCAGCCGAAGGCAATGCCGCACAGCAGCAGCGGCTCGAACTTCTTCACGATGCCCAGGTACAGCAGTACGAAGGCGATGATGATCATCACAAGGTTTTTCCAACCGCCCTCGGTCAAAAAGAAGGCGGCAAAGCCGGACTCGCTGGCCAGCTTTTGCAGGACACCCATTATATCCATAGGGCCCTCCTTATGCGATCACGACCAGAGGAGATCCCGTCTCCACGACGGCGCCCTTGCTGGTGACGATCTGGGCCACCGTGCCGGTCTTGGTGGATACCACCTCGTTCTCCATCTTCATGGCCTCGAGGATCAGCAGCACATCGCCCTCCTTGACCTGCTGGCCCTGGGTGACGTTGATCTTCAGTACGTTGCCGGGCATGGGGCTCTTTACCACTTCGCCGGCAGCCAGACCGGCGGCAGGAGCTGCCGCGGGCGCGGCGGCGGGAGCAGCGGCGGCGGGGGCGGCAGGAGCGGCGGCGGGGGCGGGAGCGGCGGGGGCCGCCAACTCGTATTCGTCCACCAGCATGGCGGTGCCTTCCTCCACCTCGACCTCGTAAACGCGGTTATTGAGTGTGACCTTATACTTCATCGTTCGTTACCTCCCGGATGGAAATAAAGCGGAGTTCGTTCAGGGGCTTGCCCAGGGTGTCGGCCACGATGGCCATGATCATGGCGGCGTCTCTCGGATCGGTGTTGTAGAGCTTCAGCTCGCCGGCGGTGCCCTTTGCCTTGGGCAGGGTGTTTTCCAGCGTCAGCATCGGCGCTTCCTCCGCCGGAGCGGGGATCGCCTTCGCCGCTTCTTCCCTGGCGCGCTTTTTGGCGCCGACCGCGCCCATGATGAACAGCACGCACATCAGCAGCACCAGCCCGAAGAACACCACCAGGTAGCCCAGCAGCGCGGTTCCGGCCGCGGTGGGAATGGAAATGTTCACCAGATCTTCCATCGTTTAGCCCTCCTCCACCGGAGTGATGGAGTAGCGTACCTTCTTCTCCTCCCGGGCCTTGCGCTCCTCGAAGAATTTCTCGGCCACCTGGGGGAAGGAGATGTAAGAGAGCACGTCCTCTTCGCAGCGGGCGGTGTCGCCCAGCTTCTCGGCGGCTTTCTCATAGATGTCCGTGGGCAGCGTGTCGGCATAGCGGCCCCGGATGGGCTCCTCGCCGTTGAGGATCTTGGCGCGGACCTCCGGGTCGATGGGGGCGGGGGTGCGGCCGTACTCGCCGCGGCAATAGGCCTTCAGCTCGGCGCCCACGTTCTTGTAGCGCTCGCCGGCCAGCACGTTCTGCACCGCCTGGGTGCCGATCAGCTGGCTGGTGGGGGTCACCAGCGGCGGATAGCCCATGTCCTTGCGGACCCGCGGGGTCTCCAGCAGGGCCTCGTCAAAGCGGTCCAGGGCGTTCAGGCTCTTCAGCTGGCTCAGCAGGTTGGAGAGCATGCCGCCGGGGATCTGATAGGTCAGGCACTGGGTGTCGGTGCTCATGGAGATGGGGTTCAGGGTGCCGGCAGCCAGGAACTCCGCCCGGACAGGCTTGAAGTAGTTGGCGATCTTAAAGAGCTTGTCCTCGTCCAGGTCCACCTGGTATCCCAGCTCCTTCAGGGCGAAGGCCAGGGTCTCGGTGGCGGGCTGGGAGGTGCCGCCGGAGAAGGGGGAGATGGCGGTGTCGATCACGTCGGCCCCGGCTTCCACGGCCTTCAGGTAGGTCATGAAGGCAAGACCGGTGGTGCAGTGGGTGTGCATCACGATGGGCAGATCCACGGAGTCCTTGATGGCGGAGACCAGATCGTAGGCGTTCTTGGGAGAGAGGATGCCGGCCATGTCCTTGATGCAGACGGAGCTGACGCCCATCTCCTTCATTTCCTTCACGATCTCCACATATTTCTGCAGGGTGTGCACGGGGCTGGTGGTGTAGGAGATGGCGCCGGAGGCCATGGCCCCGCTGTTGACGGTCTCCTCAATGGCGACCTTCAGGTTGTTCACGTCGTTCAGGGCGTCGAAAATGCGGATGATGTCGATGCCGTTGCGGACCGAGGCGCGCACGAAGCGGCGGACTACGTCGTCGCTGTAGTGCTTGTAGCCCAGGATATTCTGGCCGCGCAGCAGCATCTGGAGCTTGGTGTCGGGCATCTTGGCACGGATCTTCCGCAGGCGTTCCCAGGGGTCTTCGTTCAGGAAGCGCAGGCAGACGTCGAAGGTGGCGCCGCCCCAGACCTCGCAGGAGTAGAAGCCGGCCTGGTTGATGGTCTCCAGGATGGGCTCAAACTTGTCATAGGGCAGGCGGGTCGCGATCAGGGACTGGTTCGCGTCGCGCAGAATGGTTTCGGTAAACTGTACTTTCTTCATGCTTGCCTCCTCAGATTCCTTCTCGGATTTCAAGGTGATTCTATATTATCATGAAAAACCCGCCGCATCAATTAGAATCTTTGCCAAAACACAGCTTTTTTTGCTTTGTTTCTGCCGGATTTTTCGGTCAGTTTTCTATTTTCCGTCCGGAAAGCTGGTGAAAGCGTCCTTTTCCACCGGCGGCAGGCCTTCTTTCTCCTTCCGGGCTGCGATGGCCTTGATGAGGAAGGCCATGTTTCTGCCCAGGTTGCGCATGGTCTGCAGGCCCTCCAGATCCTTCTCCACGTCCTCGGCGGTGAAGCCGTGGACCTGGTTCCAGTAAGTGCTGGAGGCTACCGCCATGCCGGAGATGGTAAAATACTTGTTCAGCACGTCGAAGGAGGCGGTGTTGCCGCCCCGCCGGCAGCTGACCACCGCCGCGCCCACCTTCATCTGCTTGGAAAAGCCCGTGCTGTAGAAGAGCCGGTCCAGAAAGCCCAGCAGCGCCCCGGCGGGGGAACCGTAATGCACCGGGCTGCCGATCAGCAGACCGTCCGCCTGTTCAAAGAGCGCCGCCGCCCGGTTCACCCCGTCGTCAAAGACGCAGCGTCCGGTTTTCCGGCAGGAGCGGCAGGCCAGGCAGCCGTGAGCGTCGTCCTTTCCCACCCGGATCCACTCCGTCTCCACGCCCTCCTCGTTCAGGACCCTGCAGACCTCCTCCAGGGCCCGGTCGGTGCAGCCCGACCGATGGGGGCTGCCGCAGATCACCAATACCTTGTATCCCATGTTTTCTCTCTCCTTTTATTCGAGGGCTTTTACTTTTCTCCCGGAGCTCAGCTCGAAGTGCAGCGCCGCGATGCCCAGATCCACCCGGGTATAGCTGCCGATGCCTTTCACGCGGGCCGTCGGTTCACCGTTTTCCAGTCCAAAGCAGAATTTCTGCTGATTCACCGCCGTGGGAGCCAGCAGCGCCGCCTCCAGGCCTTTCATAAACCAGTCCGGCATCGTTTCGACGCCTTCGCTCACCCGCTCGGGACGCTTGCTCCGGTGCGGAACGCCCTGAGTCTTCCCGTATCCCAGGGCGATGGCCATACAAAGGCTCTCCCCTTCCGGGATTAATTCCCGCACCCGCTTTTTGTTGAAGGTCAGGGCGGTCCAGCAGGTGTTCAGTCCCAGCTTTTGCGCCAGGAGTACGAGCTTTTCCCCGTAATAGCCGCAGCGGAAGTCAAAATCTCCCTCCTTCTTTCCGGCCAGGACGATGTAGTTCGTCACATTCCGGAAAACGCCGTAGTGGGTCAGAAAGGAGTCGTAGCCCGCCGGATCGTCATAGATCAGGCGGATGTGCAGCCCGCTCTCCCGGTTGCACCGCTCGGCAAGAGCATCAAGCTCCCGCCGCAGCTCCGGGGGAATTGGCTTGTCCAGATAGGCCCGGACGGAGTGCCGGGCGCGGATGGCCTCCAGGTCAGTCATGTTTTTCCTCTCCTCTCATTCCTTCCGCCCCAGCGTCTGCAGAACAGCCTCCGCGCTGGCGGGCTTTTCCAGGTTCAGGGTAAAGGTCTCCGTCTTCGTCACCAGGTCCACGTCGGGCTTCTCCTCCCGGACGGTGACGCAGTGCCCCGCGCTGATGATCCTGTGGGAGCGCTCCGCTTTGGTAATCAACTCCACGGGGATATAGTCCCAGGCAAGGCCCCGGGGCAGATACACCGCCAGCTTGCCCAGGCGGTACTGCTCCAGGCGCTGCGCGTTCTTGAAATCCTCCTTCAGGTCGGGAAGCTCCTTCCCGGGGATCAGGCAGCTGAATTTCGGCATGATGCTCCTCCTTTACAGATACAAAAGGGACCAGGCGATGAGAAACTGGGCGGGATAATAGGTAAGATAGTTCAACAGCAGATCCACCGGCCGCTCCTTGCCCCGTCCGAAATAGGTTCCGCTTAGGATCAGGTCGGAGACGGCAAAGAGGATCGCGCCGACAAAGAAGAGATTCGGCGTCTTCTCGGCCCAGCCATGCAGCAGGGCCATGCTGCCGGAGAGCAACACCGTGGAGAAGAGCAGCGCGCCATAAACCAGCACAACAGGCTTGAATTTGCCGTATTGCAGCTTCATGGGTTTTTCCAACAGGCCGATGCACAGCCCCGCCAGCACCGCCGGCAGCAGCGGCAGCCAGATCCAGGCCGCCTTTCCCGGCAGGGCGAACTGCAGGGCCAGGCCGGCGCAGTAGAGCACATGGCCGATCCCGAAGGAGGCGAAGCCCGCGTAGGTAAAGGGCTCGTCCGCCTGGGGGAAGACGTATTTCAGATCCAGCCAGATATCTCCCAGCAGGCCGAATACCAATCCGGCAATGACGAAAACACCCAGGATCTTCGGTCCTCCGTCCTTTGCGGAGCAGTACCAGGCGCAGGCGGCCAGGGCCACGAACAGGGCCGAGACCAGGCCCTTGCGCAGCACGGCCTTCACCGAATAGCGCCGCAGCTTTTCCATCAGATACAAGGCCAAGGCCCCCGCCCCGGCAAGCAGCAGCAAAACGCAAAACAGCATGGCGTTCCTTCCTTTCTCCCGGCGGGGGGTTTTTCTCTATTTTATCCGATCTGTTTCAGGATTGCAAGGAAGGAAAAGGGAGAAAGACCGGGAAAAGGGAGAAAGACCGGGAATCGGTATCGCGGGAGAGAGGATCGCCGCGCCGGTGCGCGCTCCTCGCGCAGAGCCGAGGGCCGCTTCGGAGAAAGGATCTGATAACCGTTCTTTCATTTCCTTTTCGCTTTCCTTCTCGCTTCCCTTTTCGCTTCCCTTTTCGCTTCCCTTTTCGCTTCCCTTTTCGCTTCCCTTTTCGCTTCCCCTTCGCTGTTCACTGTTCGCTGTTCACTGTTCGCTGTTCACTGTTCGCTGTTCACTGTTCACTGTTCTCTGTTCACTGTTCTTTTCAGCTCCACCGTCTTCGTGGCCACCCGCCGGCAGAAGGCCCGGTCATGCTCCACAAAGAGCAGCGTGGGCTTGTGCTCCAGGATCAGATCCTCGATCTGCATGCGGGAGATCACGTCGATGTAGTTCATGGGCTCGTCCCAGATGTGCAGATGGGCCGTCTCGCAGAGGGAGCGGGCCAGGAGCACCTTTTTCTTCTGCCCGGCCGAGAACTCCGCCATGTCCTTCTCAAACTGCTTTCTCGCGAAATTCAGCTTGATGAGGATGGCCTTAAAGAGGCTCTCGTCGATCCCATAGGCGCGGGCGTAGTCCGAGAGGTCGCCCCGCAGGTTTCCCGGGTCCTGGGGCACGTAGGAGATGCCGAGCCCGCTCCCCTTTTCGAGGCTTCCGGCATAGGGGATCTTCTCCCCGCAGAGGAGCTTGAGGATGCTGCTCTTGCCGCTGCCGTTGCGCCCCTGCAGGGCCAGTCGGTCCCCCCGCAGCAGCTCGAGGCTCACCGGCTCGAATATCGGCCCAGCGCCATAATCCACCGTCAGATCCCGCAGCTGCAGGAGCCGTTCCTTGGTATAGACCGGCTGAGCCAGCTTCAGCGGGGCCTGGTGCTCGATATCCTTCAGAAGCTTCTCTTTCTCCTCGATGGCCGCCTCTCGGCGGCTCTCGATGGCCTTGGCCCGGGCCATCTGCTTCTTGGACTTGGCCCCCTGGAGGGGACGCCAGCCCTTCACATTGTCCACCTGGATCCGACTGATGCCGGTTTTCCGGCTCTCTGCCGTGTCCGACCACTGGGCTTTCTCCCGGGCCGTCTCCTTCAGACGGCCGATCTCCTTCTTGAGCTTGTCGTTCTCCGCCAGCTCAAAAGCGTCCTGGCGGCGCTTGTTTTCCCACCAGGAGGAGAAGTTGCCCTTCTGGATGTCGATGCTGTTCTTGTTGAAGGACAGGATATGATCCACACAGCCGTCCAGGAAGGCCCTGTCGTGGGACACCAGGATGAAGCCCTTCTTGCCGTTGAGATAGCGGCTCACAACCTCGCGCCCGTGGGCGTCCAGATGGTTGGTGGGCTCGTCGATCAGGGGAAAGCCGTTTTCCCGCAGGAAGAGCAGGGCCAGCAGGAGCTTGGTCTGCTCCCCGTGGGAGAGCGTTTCAAAGGGGCGGTACAGGACCGCCTCGTCCAGCTCCAGCCGGGCCATCTCCCGCAGGAGCTTCCACCGGGGCAGATCCGGCTCCAGTTCCTCCAGCGATTCCCAGGCCAGCCAGTCCGGGTGCTTCGGCTCGCATGGGAAGTACTCGAAGCGCACCGAGGCCGAGATCGAACCCTGATAGTCGTACTGCCCCATCAGCAGGCGCAGCAGGGTGGTCTTGCCCCGCCCGTTGCGCCCGGTGAAGCCCAGCTTCCAGTCCGTATCGATCTGGAAGCTCAGATCCTCAAATACATTGTCATAACTGCCGTCATAGGCAAAGGTAAGATGTGAAACTTGAATCAAAGACATACAATGCCCTCCCTTTACAGGCGGCCTGATCCGCATACACCGTAGGGGCGATCATTGCTCGGCAGCATTCAGGCCCGCCGACCACTGGTCGGCGCTACGGATGCGCAGATATGGACCGCTCGGAAACAAAAAACGTGGCTGCGGGAAAAACGATCCCACAGCCGGCAAAGAGGTACAGTTATGCCTCTGGCAGATGGAGGACCCGATCTTCCCACGTCAAGACATAACAAGACAGACGGCACGCCGCCGCCCAAGCCCTATGGCTTCGTTATGTCCCATCAGCAGGAAAACAGGTTCATCCTTCCATCTCCTATCCTGTTTGTTGGCAACAGTGTAACATGAGATAAGGCAAAAGGCAAGGAAAACCGGGCGGCGCGATGAAGGCATCGCGCCCTACGCGAAGACGAGAGAGTCCGCGCTGTATCGGCGGCGGGCAGGTTCAAAACCCTGCGCTGGGGGGGATCCTTCGACTCGCTGCGCTCGCTCAGGATGACACATGTGATGGGCTTGTGCACAACGCATAAACCGGGCGGCGCAAGGCCGCCCGGCGCTTTATCGTCAGTCACTCAGGGGAATTTCGTAAAGTCGATGGCATTCGCCACGGCTTGGAGGGTATAGGTGTCGTCGTTCGAATAGATCTCCACGATCACATAACCCAGCTCGGATTCATAGAGCACATAAGGGATCCCCGCGTGGGGGTATTCCATATCGCCGCCGTGGACCAGATACACCTGCTCGCCGCAGGCCGTGTCATAGGCCCAACCAGTGAGCTCCGGGTGCAGCACGAAGCGGAAGAGCGGATAGAACGTGCCCTTGGGGATATAGTGCACATCGCAGGTGTAGCCGGAGAGATTCAGGTCACAGAAGAAGGCGCCGGTATCGTAGCGGAATATCTGGAATGGCTTTCCGGCGGAGGTAAAGGGCTCCACCCCCAGGATCGCCCAGCTTTGCTCCTCGCTTAGAGCGGGAAGGGCGGCGTAATCATCTTTCCCGTTTCGATATCCCATGCCCGTGGTGACGCGGGATGGATCCACCTCGCTGCCGCCCAGTACCGCCCGGACCTCACCGGGCATTTCCAGGTCATAACGTGCCTCGATCTCCTCAGCAATATCGCGGACTTCCGGGATCTGGGGCGGAAAGCTGCCGTAGTAGTTGTAGACACTCAGACCCCGGTAATTTCCTTTGTTCTCCTCCAGGCCGTCCGCCCAGGTACAGACAGCACTGCGAAATTCGCTGGAAGCCTTGTATTCGTCGGTGGCCACCCAGTCCTGCAGGGTCATGAGTCCTTCCTTGGGCTTGACCTCCCTGGGCTTTGCCTGGGTGACAGGGCTCAGATCCGTCTTTCCGGAGCAGAGCAGATCAAAGTCGAAGCGATTTGCCAGCTCTTCGGCATCGTCTCTGGCCTTCTCCCCTGAAGGCACACAGCCCATCACCGTGACGATATAGTCTTTGCTGTCAAAGAAGAGGTAGCAGCTGCGCATCCTCGGCTCCGGTGTTTCTTCCTCCAAAACAGGTTCCGGCCCCAGGGCGATGCCTACCGTTTGGCCCTTTTCATTGCTGATCCCCCATTCCTCATAGTTCTCCGCCCGGTCTTCCCGGTTGGAGGCGGGGTCCAGCGCGCCCTTGGCCCCGCGGGCCAGGGTGAAGGGATAGCCTTGCCCCTCCAGCGCCGCCTGGCCCTCGGCCTTGAAGCTGCCGTCCTCATAGAGATACTGGACCTGGATTTCCCCTTCTCCCAGGAAGAAGGGCTTCAGGCCGGACAGCTTATAGAACCGTTCTTCATTTCCCGGGAAAACCGAGGCCGTGTGCAGCCGCACGCCGTACTTGTCCCGGATCTCCAGGAGCTTATCCAGCATGGCCGCATCGCCGCAGCCGTAGATATCGGCGATGGCGGTCATCTCCGTGTCCAGCTGCTGCTTCCATTCAGACTCCACGGCGTTATCAAAGCTGTGGTTTCCCACATAGTCCCACCAGAACACGTTCCATTCCGCGTGGGCTTTGGCCGCCGGGGTACCTGCATAGTCGTTAAAGCTCAGGTAGTGGGCCACAGGCGGCTTCGTCTCCTTTTGCTGCTCCTGAACCAGGGTTTCTACGGCAAAGGGCGAAGTGTCCTCCGCCTCGGTGAGCCGGGCGCTCAGGCCGAACCAGCCCAGCGCATAGGCCGTCACGCCAAAGAGCAGCGCAAAGGCCGCCGCCAGCAGCAGCACGCGAACCGCTTTGCGTGCTCCCCTCTCCTTTCCTGCGGGAAAATAGCCCAGGACGCGGCCCGCGTCCTCCAAATCCTTTGCCTCCGCCGTGTTCAACGCGCGAAGGATCTGTTCCGTTACTCGCATAGTCCCTCCTCCTGCAGCATACGCTGCAGCTTTTTTCGTGTCCGATGAAGCATGCTTGCCGTTTTGCTCTGGCTAAAGCCCAGCTTCTCCGCGATCTCCTGCACCGGCGTCAGATACCAGTAACGGGCCAGGAAGACCCGCCGCTCCGTCTCCGGGAGGTTTCCCACAAAGCGGCGAAGCGCCCGCTCCAGATCCCGACGTTCCAGTGCCATCTCCGGATCGCAACCACCGGGGACGCACTCGGACAGCTCGTCCAGTGCCAGGGGGATCTGTCCCCCGCCCCGTTTGAGTCTGCTGCGCTCCAGGGCGCGGGAGATGGCTCCGTTGCGGGTGATCTTGGCCAGAAAAGCCCCCAGGCGGCTGGGCCGCTTGTCCGGCATGGCGTTCCAGGCGCTGAGCCAGGTGTCGTTCACACACTCCTCCGCGTCTTCGCCGCTCTCCAGGATGTTGTAGGCAACAGTGCGGCAGTATGCGCCGTATTTCCGGTCGCTTTCCTCCACCGCCCGCTCCGAGCGCTGCCAGTACAGCTCCACGATCTCTGTGTCTTTCATGCTTCGTTCTCCTTTGCTTGTGAGGTCCCTCACCCTTAGAGACGGCATTTGCGGCGATATGGTGCATCCGGACGAAAAAAACGGGCGGCACAAGGCCGCCCGATGGGAACTGCTGCAATTTTACTTGTCCTTGGCGGCCTCGATGATGCCGGTGGCAAGGCCCGCCAGCCCCTGGATCTCGCTGGGGATGATGATCTTGGTGGCCTGGCCCTGGGAAGCGGCGGTGAAAGCCTCCAGCGCCTTGATGCGCAGAACGGCTTCGGTGGGGTTGGACTCGTTGATGAGCCGGATACCTTCGGCGGTAGCCTGCTGCACCTTCAGGATGGCCTCGGCCTCGCCTTCGGCCTCCAGGATCTGCTGCTGCTTCTTGGCGTCGGCCCGCAGGATGGCGGATTCCTTCTCGCCCTCGGCCTCCAGAATGGCGGCCCGCTTCTCGCCTTCGGCGCGGAGGATGGCTTCGCGGCGTTCGCGCTCGGCCTTCATCTGCTTCTCCATGGCGTTCTGGATCTCTCTGGGCGGCAGGATGTTCTTCAGCTCCACGCGGTTGACCTTGATGCCCCAGGGGTCGGTGGCCTCGTCCAGGATGGAACGCATCTTGGTGTTGATGATGTCGCGGCTGGTCAGGCACTGGTCCAGCTCCAGGTCGCCGATGATGTTACGCAGTGTGGTGGCGGCCAGGTTCTCGATGGCCACCATGGGCTGCTCGATGCCGTAGGTGTAGAGCTTGGGGTCGGTGATCTGGAAATAGACCACCGTGTCGATCTGCATGGTGACGTTATCCTTGGTGATCACGGGCTGGGGCGGGAAGTCCGCCACCTGCTCCTTCAGGGACACCACCTTGGCCACCTTCTCGATGAAGGGGACCTTGAAGTGCAGACCCACGTTCCAGGTGGCCTTGTACGCGCCCAGACGCTCGATGACGTAAGCCCGGGCCTGCTGCACGATGCGGATGTTGCGGATGATAATGACGACGATGACCAGAATGGCCAGGATGCCGGCGACGGTTCCGGCGGTGATGCCGTTTCTCATGTTTTTTCCTCCTTCGGTGTATTGTTTTTACTTTTTTACTTTTCGGTGACGATCAGGCGCACGCCCTCAATGCGCAGCGCTTTGACGACGGAGCCCTTGGGGGCTGTGCCGTCCACGCTGTCCATTCTGGCGGACCAGGTCTTCCCGTCCACGGAGACGGCGCCGACGCCGCGGAGATTGTCGATCTCCTCGGTGACCACGCAGTCCTTGCCGATGATGCGGTCCGCGTTGGTGGGGGTGACCCGGGAATTCACATACTTCTTGGCCAGCGGTCTGGTAAGGACCAGCAGAGCCAGCGAAACCAGCAGGAACAGCAGGACCTGGAGCCACAGGGGCGCGTTCAGCAGCGACAGCAGCAGCGCGACCAGGGCGCCGGCGGCAAACCAGATGGAGACGAGGCCGGGAACGATCCCCTCGATCACCAGCAGCGCCACCATGGCGATCAGCCAAAACACCGTCATATTGATTTCTCCTGCGACCATTGCGAAAACTCCTTTCTATTATTCTTTCTTTTTTTGATTATAATCCACAAGTGTCTTATGCGCAAGTGTTTTTCGCTTCTCAACAGTTTTCCGGAATTTTCCACTTTTACTCTTTACTTTTTGAAAAAATTGCGGTAACATATAGAAAATGAAAATTTATCACGCCGAAGTATAGTATAGGAGGTACGTATGAACAAGCTGTTGAAAAAGCCCCGGAACGACAAATTGTACGAGGCGATTCTGGCTCTCAAAAACGTGGAAGAGTGCAAAATGTTCCTGGAAGACCTGTGCTCCATTTCCGAGATCATGGCCATGGAGCAGCGCTACCAGGTTGCCTCCTGCCTGCACAAGGGGATGATCTATAACGACATTCTCGCGGCCACCGGCGCCTCCAGCGCCACCATCAGCCGCGTCAACCGCTCTCTGCAGTATGGCAAGGGCGGCTATGAGCTCGTCTTCGA
>CACYLY010000058.1:0-623 GCA_902775355.1 Oscillospiraceae bacterium | reverse complement strand
GCGGAGATGGCCCGCCGGGGCTATGAGATGATCGGGACCGACGCTTCGGTGGAGATGCTGATGCAGGCCAGGGACAAGTGCGCCGCACTGCCTGTTCCGCCGCTGTTTCTCAACCAGCGGGCGGAGGAGCTGGATCTCTACGGCACGGTGGACGCCGCCATCTGCTCGCTGGACGGGATGAACTATCTCCCGCCCGAGACGCTGCCGGAGCTGTTCCGGCGGCTGCACCTCTTTGTGCGTCCCGGGGGCCTTGTGATATTTGACGTAAAAACGCCGGATTGGTTCCGCTCGATCGACGGGCAGATCTTTCTGGACGAAAAAGAGGATCTGTTCTGCGTCTGGCGGGCAGACTATCAGGAGCAGAAGCGCTGCCTTGTTTACGGCATGGACCTCTTCGAGCGCGTCGGCCGCCTGTGGCGCCGCAGCGGCGAGGAGCATGTGGAGTACGCCCACGAGCCGGAGGAGCTCTGCGCTCTGCTGGAGCGGGGCGGATTCCGCTCGGTGGTCCGGCATGCCGACGGGCCGCAGCACGATCAGGGGCGCCTGTTTATCAGCGCCGTACGAGGAGAATGAATATGGATCAGATCATTCACGCCACCGCCGCCGAGGGCGCGGTGAAAATG
>CACYLY010000057.1 GCA_902775355.1 Oscillospiraceae bacterium | reverse complement strand
ACCTCTTTCTTGTGGCTAATGGTTTGTGGTGAATTCATTAAACCACTTTGAGGTGCCCTCTGTCTTTATTTTTCCTACATCTATTTTACACTAAGAGCAAAAACCGCCCCGTATTTCCGTAGGGGTCGACGTCCCCGGCGACCCGCGGTTCCTCCGCGTAGGGAGCGACGCCCTCGTCGCTCCGCCGACCCGCGCCGTCGTCCCGTCGCCGTCCGTAGGGGTCGACGTCCCCTGATCGCTCCGCGGGTTTCCCAGATTTCCGGAGGCATGAGGGCATGCCTCCCTACGGCCCCCTCCCGTAGGGAGCGATCCCCTGATCGCTCCGCCGAATACGCGCCGTCGTCCCTGTGCTTCCCCCAGCGGGGGAAGCTCCCCCAGTGCGCACACTGGGGGTGATGAGGGAGATGCTTGCCGCTTTGGACTTGCTTGGTCTATGGCTTTTACCCTCTCCCTCATCCGTCAGCCGCCTTCGTGAGACGGCGGCTGCCACCTTCCCCCGCTGGGGGAAGGACAAGGGCGCAGGATCCCCTTCCCCGCCGTCGTCCCGTTCATTATACCGGCTCGAAAAAGAAAAACCAATCACCCATTCGTACCATTTTTGCGGCAGGACGCGAAAATGTTTCGACGGGTTCCCGGCCGTCGCATATCAGCGGACAACCACAAGGGCGAAGCGGAACGTTGGATCCTTCCCCGTAGCGCCGACCATTGGTCGGCGAAATCAGCACGGAACGACGCCGGGCAATGCCCGGCGCTACGGGCGCGTCGACGCGGATCGGCGGGCGCTTCGTGAAGCGCCCCTACGGCAATAGACGATACATCGGCATGGATCAGCGGGAGGGGCAAGCCCCTCCCCTACGGCGCGGGTCGGGCAGCGGCGCAGGCCGGGCGCGGACGCAAAAACGGCGCCGCGTTCGAAGAACGCAGCGCCGTAAAGAGCGGGAGCCGTCCGGGCTCAGTATTCGTAAATGCCGCCGCCGATGAACTCCCGCACCAGGGAGTCCGGGGACACGTCCTCGTCCGCGATGTCGCCGAAAAGCTGCAGCGCCGGCAGCACGGAGCGCAGCTCGTCGAAGCGCTCCACCCCCTCGGGCACGGAGCGGAAGAGCTGGGTGGCCGTGTGGTTGTACACCGCCAGCTCGTAGGGCAGGCTGGTGTCGAACTGATAGTTGGCCTTGTCCTTGAAGGGAGAGATGTTCAGCTTCTCGCCCCGGCGGACGTTGGCCCACATGGCCATGGTCTCCGCCGGATCCGAGCCCCGGAACAGATAATCCCGCACGGTGCGCCGCACCAGGCGGAACCAGGTGCGCTTGAACACCACCCGGCCCTGAAACAGCACGTCGCTCTGGGCGGAGATGTAGAGCTTGAAAGCCTCCGGATGCTGATCGGTGATCATGTCGTTCAGGGCGTGGATGCCCTCAAAGATCACGATCTCGTCCGCCTTCAGCTTGATGGACTTGGAGGGCTCCTGGATCCGCATCCTCCGGGAGAACTCATACTTGGGAACGAAAATGCGCCTGCCCTGGCTCAGCTCGGTGAAGTGCCGGTTCAAAAGCTCCATGTCCAGGCACCGGGGGCTTTCCAGGTCGATCTCCCCCTCCGGCGTCCGGGGGCAGGTGGCCGGATCCACGGTCTGGAAATAGTCGTCCATGGCCACGTAGTGGCTGCGCACCCCGTGCTGCTCCAGGGCCTCCGCGATCTTCATGGCCGTGGTGGTCTTGCCGGAGCCGGAGGGGCCGGACAGCAGCACGATGGGGCTCTGCTTCCGGTTGTCCAGGATCCGCAGCGCCGCCTGCTTCACCTTCTCGTGATAGGCCGCGTCGCACTCCTGCACGAAGCCCTTGGGGTCGGTGACGGTCTTGTAGTTGATGTCGGTGAGTTGATAGGCCATTTATACGTCCTCCTTGAGGTAGAATTCCCTGATTTTTTCCTTGTCCTTGCAGGTTTCTTCGATCTTTTGTATGTACTCCAGCGGGTATTTCGGAGCCATCAGGCGGATGTTGCGTCCGTCCCCCGGGGCGATCAGCTTGGTGGAGCCGCCGCCGCCCATGGCCAGGATGCTGCACAGCTCCTCCATGATGCAGATGTTGTAGAGATTGGCATGGCCCGGCCGGGTCCAGCCCACGTTCTCGAAGCCGCCGGACATGAATTTCTGCCGGTAGAGGTAATAGGGCTCATAGTCCGCGCCCCGCAGCCGCTCCGCCGCCTCGTCCAGCATGGCGGCCACCTCTCTCTCCCCCGGCAGGGCCGCCCCCTCCAGGGTGATGCGGCTGCCCTTCTTCAGCGAGAGGGTGTGGACGGTGACGTTCTCCGCCCCCAGGGCCAGCACCGCGTCCAGGGTGCGGCTGAAGCCCGCGGGATCGTCCCCCGGCAGGCCCGCGATCAGATCCATGTTCACCGCGAAGCCGCCCACCCGGCGCACCTTCTCCAGAGCCGTCAGGATATCCTGCGCCGTGTGCCGGCGCCCGATGGTCTCCAGCACCGCGTCGGACATGGTCTGGGGGTTCACGCTGACCCGGTCCACCCCGTGCCGCCGCAGCACCCGCAGCTTCTCCTCGGTGATGGTATCCGGCCGCCCGGCCTCCACCGTGTATTCCCGCAGGGCGGAGAGATCGAATTCCGCCTCCAGCAGGGAGCAGACCCGCTCCAGCTGCTCCGGCGACAGGGTGGTGGGGGTGCCGCCGCCGAAGTAGATCGACACGGGCCGCAGCCCCAGCGCCCGGACCTGGGCCGCGGTGGAGCGGATCTCCTGCTCCAAAGCGTCCACAAAGGGCGGGATCAGCTTCATGCTCTTCTCCACCGACTGGCTCACGAAGCTGCAGTAGGCGCAGCGGGTGGGGCAGAAGGGAACGCCCACGTAGAGGCACACGTCCTTCGGCTCCAGGGAGGCCTCGGCGGCCATGGTGTGGCGGGCGGCGTCCAGGCACAGCTCCGTGCGCTCGGGGGACACGTCAAACTCCTCCATGAAGCGCACCGCCGCCTCATGCTCGCCCAGGCCCTGCCGCAGGAAGCCGCAGAGGAGCTTTCCCGGCCGCACGCCGGTGAGCGCGCCCCAGACCGGTTTCCTGTGTCCGGCCCGGAGGGCCGCCCGATACATGGCGTTTTTCACCAGGCGCTGGCATTTCCGGTCGGTGACGAGGGGATCGGTCAAAGCCTCGCCGCGCACGGCGGCCCGGCCCCGGAAGCTGCCCTGCTCCGTGACCAGCAGACAGGTCGCGGTGGTGAAGCGCTCGCCCCGGCGGAGCGAGACCTCCAGCCGCTGGCCCTGGGGCTTCCCCTCCGGGTACTCCGGCCGCTCGGCGGGAAACAGGGTCAGCAGCATCTGCTCCACCGCGTATTTATATGTATGCCCGCTGAGATAGATCTTCACAGTCTTTTCCTTCCTGTACGGTGCCGACATGATAACAGGTATATTATAGCAGAGAAGCCGCGGAAACACAATCCGCAATTGCGGGGCCTGCGCCGGGAGATCACCCCCGGCGAAAACGGCGCGTCCCGCGTCGGCGTACATCGGCGGGAGGGGACAAGCCCCTCCCCTACGGCGGAGGACGGGCGTCGGCGCAGGCTTTCCCGTAGCGCCGACCATTGGTCGGCGTTCCCTCGTCCTGCAGAATCGTTCCGTTCTCGCCGGGCAATGCCCGGCGCTGCGGAGCGTCGGCGAGGATCGGCGGGAGGGGACAAGCCCCTCCCCTACGGCGGGGACGAGGCCTTGGCGCGGGGCGCTGGGCCGCCGAGAGCCACGGCCCCTACGACACGGGAAGCACGTCAGCTATATTTGAAAAAAATTTTAAAAAAACTTCTTATTCTTCAAATTTTTTGTTGTTTTCTGGAAAAAAATATTGTAAACTACATATAGATATTTTATGTTGGGGTAATTTTACATGTTTTCAGTCGGTGATAAAATCATATACGGCGAAAACGGCGTCTGTACGGTGGAAAAGATTGAGCCGCTGGCGATTTCCGGCGTCTCCAAGGACAGGCTGTATTACCACCTGAAGCCCCTGATCGGCTCCGGCACCTACTTCGCCCCGGTGGATTCCGGCGCCTATATGCGCCCGGTGATGAGCCGGGAGCAGGCCGAGGCGCTGATCGACGCCATGCCGGGCATCGCGCCCGCCATCTGTGAGGACAATCGCTTCAACCACGTGGACGCGTATTATAAAGAGCTGTTCCGCCTGCACAGCTGCGAGGCGCTGGTCGCCATCGTCAAGGGTCTGCGCAGCCGCATGGCCACCCGCAAGACCCGCAGCAGCCGGGCGGAGGCCACCATGAAGCGCGCCCGGGACATTCTGCACGGGGAGCTCTCCGTGGCCCTGGACCTGCCTCTGAGCGAGGTGGAGGGCTATATCCAAAGCCGCATCGGCCCGCAGTAAGCGCGCCGCCGGGAAGGCTTTGCCGAGCTGCTCCGCGGCCATCCCCATAACAATTTCATCTCATACAAAAAACCTGATGCGACGCATCAGGTTTTTTTGTTGGAGATGCAAGATCCCGAGAGGGCGAGGCCCGGTCAGTCCTCCTCCTTGATCCTGCGCAGCAGCCGTCTGGCCTCCCGGACCTGGGCGCCGGTGATCACAGCGTCCGGCTGATAGCGGGCCTGGATGTAGAGCTGGCGCAGGGCACCCGCGGGCTCCTCCGCCGAGATGGATCGGGTCTTCATCAGGATTTCCTGGGAGCTGTCCTGGGCCTGACGGACAAAAGCCCGGCGCTGGAGCAGCCTCAGGTATTTTTCATACACCCGGCGGATCTTCCGGCGGTTGCTCCGCCGCTCCGTCTCGCCGGGCACGCGGCCGCGGCCCTCTTCGGCCTCGGTCAGCAGATTCTCCCGGTCCTCCCGGATCTCGTCCGTGCGGCTGTCCCGCAGGCGGCGATACAGAAAGGCGACGAGCCAGACGGCGATGACACAAGCGGCGATCCCCAAAACCACCAGGATCGGCCGGAGCAGCATGGCCCCGCTTACCGCCTCGTCCGCCGGGGCCAGTTCCTGGAAGTCCAAGGCCTGTTCCGGCATCATCAGGGTGGGCGCGGGTGTGGGCGTCCCCTCCGAACCTGTCTGATCTTGGAGCGCCAAGGACGTGAATTCGCTCAGCCAGGCGATCAGGCGCTGGATCAGCAGGCCGATGGGATAAAAGACCCGTTCCGTCAGCCACAGGAAAATCTGCCTCATCCCGGTCAGGGCTCTGGCGACGAGCCAGGCTGCCGCGGTCAGAGAACAGAGGCTGAGCAGCTCCAGGAGCTTTTGTTTCGGCCCGGTCTCGGCGCCGAAGCGAAGCTGCCGCAGGGTAAAGGCCCCGAGGATCAGCGTCCCGGTGCCGAAGATCACCGGCAGGAGCCGGGCATTGGGGGTCTGGGAAAAGAGCAGCAGCAGGAGAAGGACGACGCCCGCGCAGCGCGCATGGTTGTTGTATTCCCAGTAGGACGCGGAAAAACGGGCGCTGAAAAGGATTATCTCCGGATAGAGAATGGCCGGAACCAGCAGCAGCATCTGCTGGGGGCTGTGGGCCAGAAGCAGGGCAAGGAGCGGCAGCGGAGCGAAGACAAACCGCAGCGCGGGCCTCTTCCGCCAGACCAGGCAGGCCAGGGCGCAGGCTGTCGGCCCCAGAAGCTGCGCCGCCAGGACGCCGGGCAGCATGTCCCGGAACCAGGGGAAGTAGCCGAGCAGGGTGAAATACAGCCCCAGATTGGCCGCTGTCAAGGTAAACACCACAGCGCTCATGACGCCGTCCCCCCCTTCTTCTCCGCGCCGATCAACAGGCAGGGCTCCGTCTCGGAGAAGCGGCGCAGCTTGTGCAGCGCCTCCTGATCCTGCCTGCGCAGCGGCGGGGAAATCACGATATAGCCCCTGCTTCTCCGGCGTTTCTTCACGCAGCGGTCCACCAGGCGGGAGAAGGGGAACAGGGCCTGGCCCCTGCTCTGCCCCAGGGCGTACATCAGGGTCCGGTAGTGCTGGGTGCCCAGGCCCTCCGAGAACCAGTTCTGCTCCCCCAGGGGGCCCGTCAGGTCCCCGTTCCCGCAGAATTCATAGGGGATGCGGCGCTTCTCCAGGACCTCGCAGACCGTACGGGCGATCCGGAAGCAGCACTCCCGATCCCCGGGGCTGCCCCCGTCCAGGTTGAGCAGCACCGTCACATTGGCGTCCACGGTATAGTCGTATTTCTTCACCTGGAGAGCTCCCGTGCGGGCGGTCTGCTTCCAGGAGATCTGCTTCAAGGGCTCGGAGCCGGTGTATTCCCGCACGCCGATGGTCAGCACCGGGTCCTCGAAGAGGAAACGGCGAACAGAGATCTCGCCCAGATAGCCGCCCAGGGCCATCTCCACCCGGTGATCCTCCCAGCGGCGGGGCATGACCACCACCCGCTTCTCCATCTTCCCGTCCAGGTTCCTGGTACGGAAGCCCAGCAGGTCCCCTGTCGCCAGATAGTATTTGCCAAAGCAATAGACGCCCCGGTCCGGCAGGGAGAAGCGCAGCCTCCTGGTGTAACGCCGATGGGGCAGCAGATAGATCTGGCTGGTGCAGGAACGGCCGGAGAAGAGCTCCTTCACGTGCCGCCTGCACCAGGCCGGGTCCTCCTCCGCCCGGAGCGCGTCGGGAAGGACCTCCATGAGACAGAGGTAGAAGACCGGCAGACGCCCGGTATTGCCCAGGGTGGAGCTCAGGGTCAGCACCTGGTCCGGCTCGGCCAGCTCCCGGTCCAGCTCGCTCCGATAGACGATGTGTTTCAGCGAGCGGTCGGCATGCAGGTACTGGATGGCCAGCACGCAGGCCAGAAGCAGCAGAACAAAAAGCAGGTTCATGGCTGCTCCAGCGGAACGGGGATGGCGGCCAGGAGCTTCTCGATCCATTCCGCGGCGTCCGCGCTGCCGCCCGTGCCGGAGACCACCCGGTGGCCCAGCACCGGCAGGGCCTCCCGCTTGATGTCCTCCGGGATCACATAGTTCCTGCCCTCCATGGCCGCAGTGATCTGGGCGGCCCGGTACAGGGCCAGGGCGCCTCGGGTGGAGACCCCGGCGGTCAGGCTGTTCTCCTCGCGGGTCGCGGCGATGATGTCCATCAGGTAGCCGGCCACATCCGCGGAAACCGCCACCTGCGCCGCCTCCGCCGCCAGTTCCTCGGTCTCCTCCAGGGTAACCACCGGGGAGAGCTCCTGCAGCAGGACGCTGCTGGCGGGGCGGGCAAGGACCTCCAGTTCCTGCTCCCGCTCCAGATAGCCCAGGCTCAGGCGCATAAAGAAGCGGTCCACCTGGGCCTCGGGCAGCGGGAAGGTGCCGTAGGACTCAATGGGGTTCTGGGTGGCCATGACCAGGAAGGGCTTTGCCACGGGATAGCTCTGGCCGTCCACGGTGATTTGCCGCTCCTCCATGCACTCCAGCAGAGCGGACTGGGTCCTGGGCGTGGCGCGGTTGATCTCGTCGGCCAGGACGACGTTGGCGAAGAGCGGGCCGGGACGGAACACGAACCGGCCCTCCTTCTGATTGTAGAAGTTGATGCCCGTCAGGTCCGAGGGGAGCAGATCAGGCGTAAACTGGATGCGTCGGAATTCTCCGCCGATGGAGCGGGCAAAGGCGCGCAGCAGCATGGTCTTGCCCGTGCCGGGCAGATCCTCCAGCAGCACGTGGCCCCCTGCCAAAAAGCAGACCACGACCTGCCGGATGACCTCGTCCTTTCCGACGATGATCTTGCCGCAGCTGTTCACCAGCCGCCGGGTATAGTCCTGAAAGCGTTCCGGATTCATGGTTGATCCTCCTGGTATGTTGTAAACAGTCCTCTGATCGCGGGCTTTCCGGCGAGGAAAAGGTCCCTCCTGCCGGAGGCGGACCTCAGGCTGGAGCGGAAAGGCATAGGAGGCAGCTTTCTGCAAAGCTGCCTCCTCCGGTTTTTGCCTGCTTTGCGCCGATCGCTTACTTGAGGTTGAAGAAGGCGGCGCGGCCGGGGTACTGGGCCACGGTGTCCAGCTCCTCCTCGATGCGCAGCAGCTGGTTGTACTTGGCCACGCGGTCGGTGCGGGAGGGAGCGCCGGTCTTGATCTGGCCGGCGTTGACGGCCACGGCGATGTCGGCCAGGGTGGTGTCCTCGGTCTCGCCGGAGCGGTGGGACACGATGGCGGTGTAGCCCGCCCGGTTGGCGGTCTGGATAGCGTCCAGAGTCTCGGTCAGAGTGCCGATCTGGTTGACCTTGATGAGGACCGCGTTGGCGGCGCCCAGTTCGATGCCCTTCTTGACGCGGGCGGCGTTGGTGACGAACAGATCGTCGCCCACCAGCTGCACGCGCTTGCCCAGGCGCTTGGTCAGGCGGACCCAGCCGTCCCAGTCGTCCTCGCCCAGGCCGTCCTCGATGGAGATGATGGGGTACTTGTTGACGAAATCTTCCCACATGTCGATCATCTCGTCGCTGGTCATGACGGTGCCCCGCTTGGGCAGGTGGTACTTGCCGTCTTCCTTGTTGAACCAGTCGGACACGGCGGCGTCCATGGCGATCATGAAGTCCTCGCCGGGCTTGTAGCCGGCCTCCTCGATGGCCTTGACGATGACCTTCAGCGCGTCCTCATCGGCGGCCAGGTCGGGAGCGTAGCCGCCCTCGTCGCCCACGCCGGAGGCGGGGGTGCCGTTGGCCTTCAAAGTCTTCTTCAGCTGATGGAAGACCTCGGCGCAGCGGCGCAGAGCTTCCCGGAAGCTGGGAGCGGACACGGGCATGATCATGAACTCCTGGATGTCCACGCTGTTGGAGGCGTGGGCGCCGCCGTTGAGGATGTTCATCATGGGGACCGGCAGGGTCTTGGCGTTGACGCCGCCGATATAGTTGTACAGGCTGTTGCCGGTGGCCAGGGCCGCGGCCTTGGCGCAGGCCAGGGACACGCCCAGGATGGCGTTGGCGCCCAGACGGGTCTTGTTGGGGGTGCCGTCCAGCTCGATCAGGGTCTGGTCGATGGCGGCCTGATCCAGCACGTTCATCTCAATGATCTCGTCGGCGATGATGGTGTTCACGTTCTCCACGGCCTTCAGCACGCCCTTGCCCAGGAAACGGCCCTTGTCGCCGTCCCGCAGCTCGCAGGCCTCGTGGATGCCGGTGGAGGCGCCGGAGGGAACAGCGGCGCGGCCGACGGTGCCGTCGTCCAGATACACTTCGACTTCAACCGTGGGATTGCCGCGGGAGTCCAGGATCTCGCGGGCCAGTACGTCAACGATGGTGAAAACGTCTTTCATTTGGATAAACCTCCTAATAAATTCAGGTTCCGCTTGGTCGGTGAGTATTATAACTGATGCTTCTTCAAAAGGGAAGAGCCTCTTGCCAAATAATTGACAGAAGCGCCGCTTTTTGTGGAAAATGCCCATTCCGCACCCCGGAAGACGCGTGAAAAGCCGGGGCTGTCCGTTCATTTCGGAAGCCCCGGCTGGTACTTCAGGGTTTTACCACGATGATCACCGGCCCGTCCCCCTCCGTCGGTTCCGGCGTCGGTTCCGGCGTGGGCTCCGGCGTGGGCGCGGGCATCGGTTCCGGCGTGGGCTCCGGCGTAGGCGCGGGGCTGGGCGTCACGATTTCGGCGTCGCCGCCGGACTCTCCTCCCTCGGGCTCCGGCCCGGGCGTCGGGCTGGGCTGAGGCTTGTAGTAGTTCGGGTCCTGCAGGCGGCCCGTGCAGCCCACGCCCTTCCCCTTCAGATAGACGATGTCCACATCCCTCCAGCGGATGGGCGTGTCATAGGGGTTGAAGTACTCGTTGAGCAGCGCCAGCCAGGGGTCCACCTGCAGCAGCGCGTAGCTGCAGCCGCTGAAGCTGGCCGTGCTCACGGGGGCCAGGTGGAAGCGGATGTTCTCCGGCTCACAGGCCAGGTACTGCCGCAGCAGATAGGCCATGTTGGCCGCGCTCAGGTCCGTGTCCAAATTCTCCGACAGGAGCTTGATGAGCTGCCGGGCCTTGGGCACGTTCCCCAGGGAAAGGAACTGGTCGGCGCAGGCCGAGAGGAACTGCTGCTGCATCTCGATGCGGCCCAGGTCCCCGGTGACATAGCCGCTACGGAAGCGGCACAGGCACATGGCGTTGTAGCCGTCCAGCAGCTGGTAGCCCGGCTGCAGGTGGATATAGAGATCCTGGCCCCAGTCGTCATAGTCCATGGCCGCGGGCACGTCGAACCAGACCCCGCCGATCAGATCCACCGCCTCCACGAAGACCTCCAGATCCACCACGGCCACGCAGTCCGGCCGGAAGCCGGTGAGACGGCTCACCTGCCACTTCAGGGCCTCCAGCCCGTCCCCGCCGCCGTGCTTGGTGCCCCAGTAGACGGTGTTGATGCGGCGGACCCGCCAGTTGGTGTTGATGATGGTGTCCCGGGGGATGCTGACAAAGTCCATCACATGGTTCACAGTGTCGATCTTGCCCAGGATGATGGTGTCCGTGTTGCCGTTGCCGTTGTCGTTTCCCACCAGCAGGATGGTGTAGACCCCGTCCTGCCGGCTGGTGGGGATGGCCTCTCCCTCCGGCAGCGGCTCCTCGGTGGGCTCCGGCTCGGGCGTGGGCTCCGGCGTCTCCGGCCCGGCCTCCAGATCCCGGGGCTCCGGCTTGGGCGTGACGGTGGGCGGCGCGGCGCTCTCCGTCGGCGCGGGGCTGACGCTCCGGACAGGCGCGGCCAGCTCCGGCGGCTTTTCCCAGGCCGCGTACACCGCCAGCGCCCCCAGGGCCAGCACCGCCAGCGCCCCCAGGGCCGCCAGCAGGATCCGCAGCAGTTTTTTTCGTTTGTTTTCCATTGAAACGCCTTTCTTCCCGTATGATCCAAAGCCCCGGACGGGGCAAATACCGTCGAACAGAGTATTATTATAACGCTCCCTGCGCTCCGGGGCAAGGCCCTTTTCCCGTGAGAGGGCGAAAAATCTTCGGTCTGGATCAGTATGCGCAGAAATGCGGAAAAGATACCGCCTCCGCCGCGATTGACAAGGGGGAAAAGAATCCTTATACTACAAGCGGGAATCGAAACAGGGAGGAGCGCTGCGTATGAACAAGAACGGACAAGACCGCCTCAGCTTTCTGGAGGCCACCAGCATCATCATCGGCCACGGCGTGGGCGCCGGCATCCTGACGGTGCCTTATCTGGCGGCCCACAACAGTCTGCGGGAGCTCTTCCTGATCCTGGGCTTCTGCTATCTCTTCAATCTCCTGCTGCACCTGATCATCGCGGAGCTGAGCTACAACAACGACGGCGCCCAGTTCATCAGCTGCTTCGACCGGGAGATGTTCTCCGGCAGGCTGAAGACCGTCTTCACCTGGGCGGCCTTTATCCTGCTGGGCCTGTCGGTGCTGTTCAACGTCAGCGCCTTCCTCACCGGCGCGGCCAACGTGTTCGAGGACTGGTTCGGTCTGCCCCGCGTCCTGGGCATGCTGCTGTTTTACGTGCTGGGCGCCGGGGTGGTCTTCTTCGGCCTGAAGCTGGTGGGCGTGTGCGAGAAGTACTCCGTGGCGGCCATGGTCGTGGTGGTGGGCATCCTGCTGGCGGCCACCCTCCGGCGGGAGACCCAGCCCCTGCCCGCGGGCTTTCGCGGGGCCAACAACGCCCTGGCCCTCTTCGGCATGATCTCCTTCTCCCTGTCCGCCGTCATGTCCACGCCCCAGGTGGTCAAGGGTCTGGAGGGGGACAAGAAGCGGATCCGGGGCGCTATCGCCGCGGGACTTGCCATCAACGCCTGCCTGATCCTGCTGGTGACCCTCACCACCCTGCTGGCCGCCGGGGAATCCATCAGCGACAAGGGCGCTCTGGTGGATCTGTCCGGCGCTCTGGGCGGCTGGGTGCGGGTCGTGGGCTACGTGTTCACCCTCTTCGCCCTGGCCACCTCCTTCTGGGCCAACACCCTGAACCTGCGGGACATCGTCCATGAGCAGACCCACTGGGACCAGCGGCTCAGCTGGCTGCTGGCCTCCCTGCCCTGCCTGCTGATCGCCCTCTTCGTCCCGGCCAGCTTCGTGGGCCTCTCCCGCTTCGCCAGCATCATCCAGGTGGTGACGGGCCTGGGCGTCATCGTGGCCTACGCTCTCTCCCGCCGGCGGGTGAAGGAATCCGCTCTGGTGGGACGCTTCGGCACGGCCCCCTTCCTGATCCTGGTGGGCCTGTGCACCCTGCTGGCCACTGTGGGCGCGGTGCTGAAGGTGAGCTGAATGAAAAAGGGTCTTCTGATTGCCGGTCTGGGCAGCGCCGTCCTGGCCGGTCTCACCGGGGAGCTGTACCGGCACGTCTTTTGCCGGGAGGGCTCTCCCCTGCTCTCGCCGCTGATGAACGGCAAGAGCCACAAGGAGGACTACTACGTCCACCGGGACGGGGACGCGGAGAAGCTGCGGCGGCTGCCCCAGGAGCGCTTCGAGCTCCGCTCCGGGCGGGGCGCCCTGCTGCGGAGCTTCTACTTCCCCGGCGGCGGGGAGGGCAGGCGCATCGCCTTCCTGGTCCACGGCTACCGCTCCGAGCACGCGGAGACCGCCGGCATGTACTATGACTATTACCGCAGCCGGGGCTTTGACCTCTTCTGCTGCGACCACGAGGCCCACGGGAAGAGCGAAGGCCGCTTCATCGGCTTCGCCGCCTTTGAGGACGGCGACTGCCTGCGCTGGATCGACTTTCTGCGAAGCCACTTCGGCGAGGACGTGCAGATCGTCCTCCACGGCTTCTCCATGGGGGCCTGCACGGTACTGAAAATGGCGGACCGCTGCCCGCCCAACGTCAAATGCATTGTGGAGGACAGCGGCTTTCGGGACGCCCGGGACCAGCTCCTGGGGATGCTGGGGCCCTT
>CACYLY010000056.1 GCA_902775355.1 Oscillospiraceae bacterium | reverse complement strand
GACCATTGGTCGGCGAACCCCGCGCAGGACGACGCCGGGCAATGCCCGGCGCTACGGGATGCGGGCGAGAAGCGGCGGGCGACCGCAGGGGTCGCCCCTGCGGGGGAGAGCGGGGCGGCGGGACGCGTAGGGAGCGACCCTTCGCCCCTGATCGCTCCGCAAACAACACCTTGGCGCGTATTCTGCGGGCGACCAAAGGTCGCCCCTGCGGGGGAGAGCGGGGCGGCGGGACGCGTAGGGAGCGATCCCCTGATCGCTCCGCAAACGGGCTGTCGAGGGCGCCAGCCCCTACGGAGGAGGACGGACGTTACCGCGGATCGGCGGGCGGTCCTCCGTAGCGCCGACCATTGGCCGGCGAACCCCGCGCAGGACGACGCCGGGCAATGCCCGGCGCTACGGGATGCGGGCGAGAAGCGGCGGGCGACCGCAGGGGTCGCCCCTACGGAGGAGGGCGGGGCATTGGCGAGGCTTGCTCTTGACGGGGCAAACAAGCTCGGCTATAATCAGGACCATGGATACGATACAGGATCTTTACCGGCCGGAGGATCTGATCCGGCTGGAAAACAAGTGCAAGCGGGAACGGGGGATCGTATGGGCGCTGGCCGGGATCACCCTGGCTCTCTGCGTCTTTTTCTGCTGCCTGACCGATTCCCGCAGCGCAGCGCGCATGGAGCTGGCCACGGTGCTTTGCTCCATCCTGGGCGGCTGGCTGGTGATCTATCGCCGGACCTTCCGCTTGAAGGCCGCCGGGCACGAGCTGGAACACGCCCAACACCTGCTGGAAACCGAGCACAGTACGCTGCAGGGGCGCCTGACCGTCACCAGGGAGCGGCTGCGCATCAAAAACAGCATCCGCATCCGCGGCCTTCTGCTGGAAAACGAGGAGGGCGTGCATCGCCTGCGGGTGAACGAGACCCAGGTGCCCGTCCTGCAGAGATGGGACGGACAGCAGGTGACGCTGCGGCTGGCCGGCAGCTATGTGGCCGGGATCGGCGGGGAAGCGCCGGATCGGCCGGGACCTGCGAAAACCGACAGAGGCCGGGGAGCGGTCCTCTTTTTGAAGAACATTTGGACGCAGCTGCACCGCTTTGTGTTCTGGGCCCTGATCTCCGCGATCTTCTGGGGCTGGATCTTCACTCTGATCGACAACGGCACCCCCGCCCACAAGGTGACCGTCTATGTGCACACGGAGCTCTGCCAGGATGAGGCGCTGGCCCTGAAGCTGGAAGAGGATCTGCCCGAGGGGATCAGGAAGGTGAAGGTGCACCCCTTCAGCTATGCGGTTTTCGGCACCCAGGACCTGGAAAACGCGGACGTCTTCGTACTGCCTGCGGAGGATCTGGAGACCATGCCGGAAAGCTTCGCTCCCCTGGAAAACGAAACCTGGGATTTCGGCGGCCGGGAGCTGTACCGGATGAACGGACATGACGTTGGCGTGAAGATCTATGACGCCGCCTCGCAGCAGGGCGCAGCGGCCGCCTACCTGGGCTATCGGCCGGATACCGACTATTATCTGGTGTTCAACGCCGCCTCGGCCCATCTGAGCGCGGGGGACGGAGGAGCGCTGCGGATCGCCGAGGCGCTGCTGAAACTGGATTGAGAGAGGGCAGAACATGAAGAGAAAAACCTGGATGGCGGCGCTGCTTCTGCTGGCGCTGCTGCTTGCGGCCTGCGGCGGGCAGAACGGTCCCGCAGCACAGGAGGAACGGGAGGAGAAAGCCGTGAAGGAGCCATCGGCCTCCGCCGTCGCGGAGGAGACCCTGAACGTGCTGAAGGTGGAGGATCTGCCCGCGGATTTCATCCTGGGCATGGACGTGTCCAGTCTTCTGGCCGAGGAGCGGAGCGGCGTGCGCTACTTTGACTTTGACGGGCAGGAGAAGGACCTGCTGCAGATCCTGGCGGAAAACGGGATCACCCACATCCGGGTCCGGGTCTGGAACGATCCCTATGACGAGCAGGGCCGGGGCTTCGGCGGCGGCAACTGCGATATCCGGACCGCTCTGGAGATCGGCAAACGGACCACGGCGGCAGGCATGAAGCTGATCGTGGACTTCCACTATTCCGACTTCTGGGCCGATCCCGGCAAGTACAAGGCTCCCCGGGCCTGGGAAGGACTGGATGCGGAAGCCAAGGCCCAGGCGGTCTACGCCTATACCCGGGAGAGTCTGGAGCTGCTGCGGGACGCGGGCGTGGACGTGGGCATGGTCCAGATCGGCAACGAGATCAACAACGGTCTGGCCGGCGAGACGGACTGGAACGCCATCCTGCCCATGCTGGCGGCGGGTTCCCGGGCCGTCCGGGAGCTTTATCCGGAGACCCTGGTGGCCGTGCACTTCACAGAGCCCCACAACAAGGGCCTTTACGCCTACTACGCGGGCCTGCTGCGGGATTACGGCCTGGATTACGACGTGTTCGGCTCCTCCTACTACCCCTTCTGGCACGGGACCCTGGAGAATCTGAGCACGGTGCTCGCAGAGATCAACCGGGACTATGGCAAGCAGGTCATGGTGCTGGAGACCTCTTACCCCTATACGGGCGAGGACTCGGACTTCTCCGGCAACTCCGTCAAAGCGGACTACGAGGGCTCCCAGAACTATCCCTTCACGGTTCAGGGCCAGGCCGACGCGGTGCGGGACGTGATCGCTGCGGTGGCCGGCACGCCCGGCGGCATCGGCGTGTGCTGCTGGGAGGGCGCCTGGATCAGCGTGGGCGGCGCCTCCTGGGAGGAGAACAGCGCCAAGTGGGAGCAGTTCGGCTCCGGCTGGGCCTCCAGCTACGCCGCGGTCTACGATCCCGACGACGCGGGCAAGTGGTACGGCGGCAGCTCCTGGGACAACCAGGCCTTCTTTGATCCGCAGGGCAGGCCCCTGGCCTCTCTGCGCCTCTTCTCCCTGCTGCGCAGCGGCAGCGGAGACCAGAGCCGGGCGGCGGCCGCTCCCGCTCCCGCCCCCGCGGCGCAGCCCGGGGAGAGTCTGCCGAACCTGCTGGAAAACGGCAGCTTTGAAACCGGGGAGCTGAGCCCCTGGGTCCTGACGGACCGGGGCAGCGGCGGTGAGCTCTTTGTGGAGGACAAGGCGGTGGACTCCCTGGACGGCTCCTGGCACATGCATTTCTGGAATCCCAACCGCAACAGCGTGGACTTCAGCCTGGAGCAGACGGTGGAGGGCCTGCCCGCCGGCAGCTATGTCTACAGCATCTCCATCATGGGCGGCGACTGCGGCGAGACGGAGATCTTCGCCTATGTGCTGGTGGACGGGGAGCAGAGGGCCGACGCGCCGCTGCAGATCACGGTCTGGAACAGTTGGGATACGGCCGAGCTGTCCGGCATCGTACTGACGGAGGGGCAGAAGCTTACCGTGGGTATCTCTGTCAAATGCGCCGGCGAAGGCGCGGGGGCCTGGGGCAAGATCGACTGCGCCGCGCTGAGAGCCGAAGGCTGACCGGACAGGATAGACAAATTCAACGCTCGATTTTTCGGAGGATTCACTGTAAAAATCCGGAAAATCGAGCGTTTTGCACAAAAAAGAAAAGCCAATTTTGGCAACAATACCTTTTCAAATTTGAAGCTCCCGGATTTACAAGAAAAAAAAACGAGAGTATAATAATTACTACAAAAAAGGCAAGGATTTTGGGGAGCCTTTTTTTACCTCTCTGTTCGCAGAGGGACGGGCAAATCATTGTTGTCAAAGGTTTTCGCCTTTGAAAAAATTGATGAGGAGGACATGAAATGAAAAAGCTCTTGGCACTGCTTCTCGCGCTTGCTATGGTCTTCTCGCTGGCTGCCTGCGGCGGTGGCGACAACGGCGGCGATCAGCCCGCCGCGGCTCCCGCCGAAGGTGGAGACACCTATGACATCGTTGTCTGGGTTCCTGATCTGGCGGTTGATCTGACCAAAAAGCAAATCAATGATTTCAACGAAAAGAATGAGTACGGCATCACCTTCAACGCCACGGTCGAGCCCGTGTCCGAGGCGGTTGCGGCGAACAACATGATCACCGACGTGGAAGCCGGCGGCGACATCTTCTTCTTTGCCCAGGACCAGTTTGCCCGTCTGGTGCAGGCTGGCGCCCTGAACAAACTGGGCACGGAAGCTGCTGCGCACGTGGCAGAAGTCAACGACCCCAGCGCTGTTAAGGCGGCTACCTCCGGCGAAGAGATCTTCGCTTATCCCCTGACCGCTGATAACGGCTACTTCATGTACTACGACAAGTCCGTCATCCCCGACGCTGACGCGGACAGCCTGGAAGCCCTGATCAAGGACTGCGAGGACGCCGGCAAGTACTTCGCCTTTGAGACGAACACCTCCGCCTGGTACATCGCCTCCTGGTTCTTTGCCACCGGCTGCGTGTCCGAATGGATCACCGACAACGACGGCAAGTTCATCTCCATCAAGGATACCTTCAACAGCCCCGAGGGTCTGATCTCCGCCAAGGGCATGAAGAAGCTCGTCGACTCTCCCATCCACCTGAGCTCCTCCAGCGCCAGCGAGTTCTCCTCCGGCGCCGCGGTGGTTGTCTCCGGTATCTGGGACTTTGAGACCGCCAAGGGCATCCTGGGCGACAATCTGGGCGTTACCGACCTGCCCTCCTTCGAGGTGGACGGTCAGAGCTACCACCTGGGCTCCTTCAGCGGCTGCAAGCTGCTGGGCGTGAAGCCGCAGGCTGATGCCGGCAAGGGCGCCGCGCTGCACCTGCTGGCCCAGTATCTGACCAGCGAAGAGGCCGAGCTGGAGCGCTTCAACGCGCTGTCCTGGGGCCCCGCCAACAAGGATGCTCAGGCCAACGAGGCCGTGCAGGCCAACCCGGGCCTGGTCGCTCTGGCTCTGCAGGCTCCCTATGCCACCGTTCAGGGCAACATCGAGGGCTCCTGGTGGGATATCGCCAAGGTCATCGGCGATGACGTCAAGGCCGCTACCGACGACGCCGGCCTGCAGGCTGCTCTGGACAACTACGCCAACAAGATCGACGCCGTCTTCCAGCGCACCGAGGAAGATCTGAACGCCTGGGGCGTGATCGGCTCCATCTGCGGCACCAACTGGGATACCGACTTCCCCATGACCGAGAAAGAGCCCGGCGTGTTCGTCTCCGAGGAGCTGGAGCTCCACACCGGCGATGAGTTCAAGGTCCGCCAGGGCGCTTCCTGGACCACCAACTTCGGCGCCGACGGCAGCCTGGACGGCCCCAACTTCAAGGTCGAGGGCCCGGGCATCTACGTCGTCACCCTGAAGCTGATCGACGACACCACTGCTGAGATCACCCTGGAGAAGGTCGGCGACGCCGAGGATCCCGAGGGCGCCGAGCCCGAGGACACCCGCACCGAGGAAGAGAAGAACGCCTGGGGCGTTGTCGGCACCATCAACGGCTGGGGCGAGAACCCCGATGTGCCTCTGACTCCGACCGAAGAGATCGAGAGCCTCTTCCCCGTGCTCGCCACCGAGCCCATTGAGCTGGCCGAGGGCGACGAGATCAAGATCCGCCAGGGCGCTGAGTGGACCAACAACTTCGGCGCCACCGGCAAGGACGGCGACAACATCAAGATCGAGGAAGCCGGCACCTACACCATCTTCTTTGAGCCTGCCACCGGCAAGATCGACATGCTCAAGGACGGCGAGGAAGGCCTCATCAGCATCTTCGAAGGCGTGGCCAACTGGGGTGTTGTCGGCACCATCAACGGCTGGGGCGAGACTGACGACCTGCCCATGACCGCGGAAGAAACCGGCCTCTTCAAGTCCGAGCCCATCGAGCTGAAGGCCGGCGACGAGATCAAGGTCCGCCTGAACGGCGCCTGGGACATCAACTTCGGCGCTGACGGACGGGACGGCGCCAACGTCAAGGTCGAGGAGGACGGCAGCTACATCGTCATTTTGGATCTGGCCACCGGCACTGTCACCATCGAGAAGGCCTGAGGAAAAGCTGAATAGTACTGTGTTCCAAAGTGAATAGGTTTGATTCCTTTGGCTGAACCAAGGTAAACCATTTTGGGTGGAGCCAAGCAATTGGCTCCACCCAAGTCTTATTAAAAGGGGCAATCTTATGAAAAGATACAGCGACCTGGAATACCTGCGGCTGGGCAAATGGGAACGGTTTGTCTATAAGCTGCAGAGCTTCTTCGTGGCGATCCCCAAAAAACTGTGGCAGTTGATTCTGTCCATTGGCCGCTTTTTCAAGAAAATCGGTCTGGGCATCGCCAAAGAGTTCACCGATATCTGGCTGACTTTCAAGGACGGAGACTGGAAGACCAAGACCTCCTATCTGGTCATGGGTTTTGGCAACATCGCCAGGGGACAGGTCCTCCGCGGCATCCTGTTCCTGCTGTTTGAGATCGTCTTCATCGGCTATATGGTACTGCCCCAAGGCGGCGCCTACTGGCTGAGCAAGCTGGGCAGCCTGGGCGACCAGGGGCCCCACAAGGAAATGGTCCAGAAATACGGCCAGTGGGTCGAGACCTCCGTTCCCGGAGACAACTCCTTCCGCATCCTGCTCTACGGCGTACTGACCATCTTCTTTATCATCGCGTTTATTTACACCTGGCGGCTGAACGTCAAGCAGAACAAGATCGCCGAGGGCATCCTCAAGTCCGGCAAACCGCTGCGCAGCGGCAAGGACGACCTCCATTCCCTGGTGGACGACCAGTTCCACAAGACCCTGCTGGCCCTGCCGCTGACCGGCATCCTGATCTTCACCGTGCTGCCCATCGTGTTCATGGTGCTGGTGGCCTTCACCAACTATGACGCCGAGCACGACGGCCTGAACAACCTCTTTACCTGGGTCGGGATGGACAACTTCAACACCATGTTCAACTGGACCGCCGGCGGCAAGAGCTATTCCGCCGCCTTCGGCGAGATCCTGACATGGACCCTGATCTGGGCCTTCTTTGCCACCTTCACCAACTACTTCCTGGGCATGCTGGTGGCCATGATGATCAACAAGAAGGGCATCAATCTGAAGAAGCTGTGGCGTACGGTGCTGGTCATGACCATCGCTATCCCTCAGTTCATCTCCCTGCTGTACGTGTCCAAGATGTTTGCCAAGAACGGTCTGATCAACCTGTCGCTGATCAACCTTGGCTGGATCCAGACCGGTCAGGAACTGCCCTTCTGGGAGGATCCGACCTGGGCACGCATTACTGTTATTCTCATCAACATCTGGATCGGCATCCCCTATCTGATGCTGATCGCCACCGGCATCCTGATGAATATCCCGGCGGATCTGTACGAGAGCGCCCGGATCGACGGCGCCAACCCCGTTCAGCAGTTCACCAAGATCACCCTGCCGTACATGCTGTTCATTACCGGTCCCTATCTGCTCACCAGCTTCACCGGCAACATGAACAACTTCAACGTCATATACCTATTAACAGGAGGTGGGCCGACAAACGCCTCAATTTCCACAGGCGGCGCGGCGGTCGGCCATACGGACCTGCTGATTACCTGGTTGTTCAAGATCACCATGGAGGGCGGCAACAAATACTACATGGCCTCGGTGGTCGGCATCCTGGTCTTCCTCGTTGTGGCAGTGATTTCCCTGGTGGTCTACGGCCTGCTGCCTTCCATCAAGAATGAGGAGGATTTCCAGTGATGAATAACAAAACTGCCGAAATCGATCGCCAGAAGAGGAGCATAGGCCTGAAGGCCAGCGCCCGCATCAGCAACACCATCATTTATATCCTGCTGGTGATCATCAGCTTCATCTGGCTGCTTCCCTTCATTTTCATCGTCCTGCAGTCTTTCCGCTGCGAGGTGACCGGACCGGTGGGCTATGTGACGCCGAAGGTCTGGGGCCTTGACAACTACAAACGGCTGCTGGAGTGCAACTTCAAAACCTGGTATCTGAACACCTTTATCATTGCGCTCTGCGTGGCCGTGCTGCAGACGATCATCGTGCTGTGCATGAGCTATACCCTTTCCCGCTTCCGCTTCAAGATGAGGGGCGGCCTGATGCGCTTCATGCTGATCCTGGGCATGTTCCCCGGCATGCTGACCATGATCATCCTCTACCGTGTGCTGAAGGATCTGGGCCTGACCCAGGCCAACGCCGTACCCGGCCTGATCCTGGTCTATGTGGCGTCCTCCGGCATGGGCTATTATGTGTCCAAGGGCTTCTTCGATACGATCCCCAAATCGTTGGATGAAGCGGCCCGGGTGGACGGCGCAACGAGAGCGCAGGTGCTCACCAAGATCATCCTGCCGCTGGCCAAACCCATCGTCATCTACACCATCCTGACCGCCTTCATGGCGCCCTGGGGCGATTTCGTGTTCGCCCGCTACATTGCCTTCGGTACCTCCAGCGGCTACAACGTGGCAGTCGGTATGTTCGACTGGTTGAGCAAGGACCAGATCGGTTCGTGGTACACCACCTTCTGCGCCGGCGGCGTGATCGTGGCCCTGCCCGTGACCATCCTGTTCATGTGCCTGCAGAAGTACTATGTGGAAGGCGTCACCGGCGGCGCCGTCAAGGGCTGAGTCCCACGATGCTGAAAAGGAGAAATCAGTATGGCAAGTGTTAAACTGACGAAAGTTCAGAAAATTTATGACAACAATGTTGTCGCCGTCCACGACTTTGATCTGGACATTAAGGACAAGGAATTCGTGGTCTTCGTCGGCCCCTCCGGCTGCGGCAAATCCACGACCCTGCGCATGATCGCCGGTCTGGAGGAGATCAGCGGCGGCACGGTGGAGATCGACGGCGAGGTGGTCAACGACCTGCAGCCCAAGGACCGCGGCATCGCCATGGTCTTCCAGAACTACGCCCTGTACCCCCACATGACCGTGTATGACAACATCGCCTTTTCCCTCCGCCTGCAGAAAGTGCCCGAGGACGTGATCTATGAGAAGGTCACCCATGCCGCGGACATCCTGGGCATCACCCAGTACCTGATGCGCAAGCCCAGGGCGCTGTCCGGCGGCCAGCGCCAGCGTGTGGCCATCGGCCGCGCCATGGTCCGGGACTCCAAGGTCTTCCTGATGGACGAGCCCCTGTCCAACCTGGACGCCAAGCTCCGCAACCAGATGCGCGCCGAAATCATCCTGCTGATCGTCATCATGAAGGACGGCTACATCATGCAGGTCGGCACCCCCGAGGAGTGCTTCGACATGCCCGCCAACCTCTTCGTGGCCGAGTTCATCGGCGCCCCGAAGATGAACATCATGAAGACCCAGCTGCTGAAGGAGAACGGCAAGTACTTCGTGACGCCCTTCGGCGCCAAGATCGAGGTCACCGGCGAGAAGGGCCGGATCCTGGCCGAGAAGAACACCCCCGCCGGCGAGATCATCCTGGGCGTGCGTCCCGAGCACATGGTGCTGGCGGATGCCAATGATCCCTCCGCCATCCCCGCCACCCTGGAGGTCAACGAGATGATGGGCAGCGAGCTGCACCTGCACGTCTTCACCGAGGACGGCACCCGCCTCATCGTCCGCGTGCCCACCATCGGCCTGAGCTCCGAGGAGCGCGAGAGCCTGGTCAACGGCAAGAAGATGGCCGTCTCCTTCGAGGGCAAGGTCATGCACTTCTTCAATCCCGAGACCGAGGAGAACATGCTGCTGTAAAGCAAAGGCGCTGACTCGGGGAGTCGGCTGAAAGGAACGAAACCGTGTTTACGATCATCTACAAGAGCTATCCCTGCGCCCCCGGCGCGACGCTGTGCTCGGCGCTGTGCAGCTGCGGGACCCTTCTCAGCGTGGTCGGCGCCGTCGCCCTCATTGCGGGCTTCTTCGTTGCCGGATCCATCTACCACGAGGCCTGGGCGCTGATCGTCGGCCTGCTTCTCGCGGCGCTGGCAGCGTTCCTGTATTTCGTGGTGTATCGGAAAAAGATTCCGGAAATGGCGGAAAAACAGACCCAGAAAAATATCCGGACAAAGGCCGACGCCGCCTATCTCTTCTGCCAGAGACAGCCGGAAGCTTATGAGGAGCTGCGGGCCGTCAACCCCGCCTTCGCGCAGAAGTACGAACGCGACGAGACCGGCAGGATCGTCAGACGCAAAAAGTAAACACCAAAAGGCAAAGCCCTCTCGCAGCGTCTTCCCCGGGGAAGACGCCCGAGAGGGCTTTTTTCGGATCGCAAGTCCTTCTCCCCGGAGGTGTTCCACGATCATCGTAATACATCCCCGGGGAACGCGTTCTTTTCTCGCGTTCCCCGGGGATGTTTATGCGTTTCGACCCGCGGCGCCGGACGGTGGGCGGGAGAGCGGGGCGGGGACACCCGTCGCGCTTGCGCGACTCAGCGCCGGAGCAGGATGGACCCCAGGGCTGTGCTCCTGTCCACATGGAAGCCGTATTCCCGGATGAAGGGCTGGATATAGGGCAGCGCTTCCTTGTCCGCATAGATCAGGTCGGGGAGCTTGTCCTCGTTGATCGCGTAATAGCGGAGCAGCTTCTGCACGGAATTGCTGTTCACACCGGAGAGCCAGGCGGAGAAGCTGGCGTTTTGCCAGTCCCCGCAGAGGTAATACCAGGTCCGCTCGGACAGGAACAGCACCTTCTCCCGGCTGTTCAGACTGCGCAGCTCCTCCAGATGGGGCTCGTACAGCGCTGCTTTGACCGGCTTGACCAAAAGTCCGGCCTCGGGCCCTTCCCGCAGCAGCACAGTCTGCTCCGCAACGGAGCCTTCCCAGAACACATTGTCCCAGCGGTAATAGAGCTCGCTGCCTCCCTGCAGAAGCAGCAGGCAGGCAAGACAGCCGGCCGCCGCGGCCCGCAGCCCGGGCAGCTCCTCTCCCCGGAGAGAGCGCAGCATGATCACAAGGGAGGCAGGCATGGCCGCCGCGGCTGCGGAGGACATGGCAAACAGCCCCTGGTTGGAGGACAGCTGCAGGCAGGGTATGTAAAGCAGGCAGGGCAGAAACAGGCCGAAAAACAGGGGGCGCTGGCTCTCGTCCCGCCGGATCAGGCCACAGGCGCAGGCGGCATAGCTGAAGGGCAGCATCAGATGGTTGAAGTAATGGAAGACCTGGATCGTGGCCAGCAGATGGAGAACACAGAGCAGGAACACACCCATAACGCACAGGGTATTCACAGGGCTCTTTCTGCTGAGCGCGCCCACCAGGGTCAGGATGCAGTAGCCGACGAAGAAACAGCAGCCGTACTTGCCGCAGAAGAGCAGCGAGGAAACGAACACCTTGAACTTATAGACCGGGGCGAAGCCGTGCTCCGGGTCGTGCAGGATCAGAGGCAGGACCTCCGCCAGGCGGCGGGGCGAGAGTCCCCGAAACAGTGAGACCAGAAAAATCGCCGCCATCAGCCCGGCGCCCAGGGTAAAGCACCAGAATTTCCGGGGCGCGGGCAGGGCTCCGGCACGGAAGAGCTTCCGCAGGGCCATCTGCAGGGCGTAGGCCGCCCAGACAAGGATCAGAAAGGGACAGCACAGCACGGCGCAGGCGAACAGAAAACCGCTGAGAACGACTCCCCAGGCCCGCTCGCAGCGGAAGTGGAGCAGCATGCTCAGCGTCACGCAGAGGATCCCCATGGAGTTGTAGGACAGCGCCATGATGCTGAAGGGCGCGTAGACGCACCAGAGCAGGGCCCCGCAGAGCGCGCCGGGCTTGGATTCCTTTCGCAGCAGGAAGAAGACGGGGATCGCGGCCAAAAGCTGGACGCAGGTGTAGATCCGGCGAAAGGCGAGAAGGATCCCCTCCGTGCCGCCGGAGAAGAGCAGGAACAGGCGCAGAAAGGGCTTCAGCAAAAAACCGGAGAGCTGGGAGAGGTGCCATTCGTGCAGCAGCAGATGATCCCCCTGCAGCAGCCGCAGCGGGATGGTCAGGTAAAAAGCCTCGTCGATATTGCCGAAGCCGTAGCGGCATTTTCGCAGCAGCATGACCGCCAGCGCCAGCAGGAGCAGGAAAAACAGCCCCACATCCCATTTGGCCTTCTCCCGGGCGATCGCCGGCTGCGCAGTTTTCCTCATGAAGCACCCTTCTTTTCTCTCGTCAATTCATGGACCGGTTGGATGATTCTTCCACCCGGGGAAATTATACCCTTGACGAGGGCGCTCTGTCAATATACCCGACGCCGCGGGGATCAGCGGCGCGAGAGGGCGACACGACGGCGGGGGACGGAATGGCGGAGGACGGCGGGGAACGGCGGGGAACGGCGCGAGACGCTGGAGACACCTCATCCGTCACGGCGCTTGCGTGAGACGCGCCGAGCCACCTTCTCCTCAAGGAGAAGGCGAACGGGCCGCCGGGGACATCGGCCTCTACGGGCGGACGTCGGGCGCGGGACAAGACGACGCCGAGCAATGCTCGGCGCTACGGGTTCGCAATGACAGACCTTCGGTCTGTACGGAACGAGGGAACGCCGAGCAATGCTCGGCGCTACGAGCCCTTTTCACCGTTCCCCGTTCACTGTTCACCGTTCCCCGTTCCCTGTTCTCTTTTCACTGTTCACCGTTCACCGTTCACTGTTCACTGTTCACTGTTCTCTCTATCCCTCCGCTCCGACCCGGATGCGGAACTGCTTGCCGGTGTCGGCCCGGACGGCGATCTCCACGGTCCGGCCCTGATCGTCGGCGGCGGAGAAGACGTAGCAGGGCACCGCCTTGCCGCCGGCGCTGCGCAGGAGCATCCGCCGGACCGCCGCCGCCTCCAGACCCTCGGGCAGGGCGGCGCGGGCGCCGTCCTCGTCTACCGGCCAGCTCATGGAAACGGGCTCCGGGCGATAGGCGGAGGCGTCGAAGAAATAGACCGAGCCGTCGTCCAGGGCGATGGCGATGCGCAGCACGCAGTCCGGGCAGAGGACCTCATCCTGGACCCGGGCGTAGCGGAAGAGGGCCAGACAGGCGCTCTGCTCCTCCGCAAGCAGCTCCGTCTCCCCGAAGCCCCGCTGCCGGAGAAAGTCCTCCGCCGCCCGGCGGGCCCGGTCCATATCCAGCTTTTCCTCCCAGACCAGGCGGCTGCAGCTCAGGCTCTCCACCCCGGCGCGGCTGACGCAGAGCTCCCGGTCCCCGACCTGATAGCAGCGGCGGCCGTCGGCCCCCTCGTAGTCCAGCAGCTCCCGGAGCTCGCTCTCCGGCACGCCGGCGAAGTCCGCCGCCGCGGAGCGCATCTCCGCCTCCGTCAGCAGGCCGCCCCGGGCGTCCTCCCCGCCGCCGAATTTGCCGTCGTAGCGGAGGCGCAGGGGCGTGAAATCCGCCTCGTAGTCCAGCAGCGCGTCGCTGAGCAGGGGACCGGTCTCGTCTCCCACGTTGCGCAGGCGCTTCTCCCGGCTGTCCATGCGCAGCTCCCGGTTCTGCAGCTCCTCCCGCAGACCCAGAAGGGTTTCGGAAAAGTCGTCGGCCTGGGCGGCCAGCTGCTTCAGCTGCTGCCGCTGGGCGGGGGTAAAGGGCTCCCCCTGGCCGCAGAGGCTGCGGGTATAGTCGCCCACGGTGTTGAGCCAGGCCGAGAGCTGCTCCAGCTCCCAGGTGGAGAAGGGCAGGGTGGCCAGGGCGCTCTCCGCCGCGGCGGCGCCGGCGCTGGCGTCGCAGCAGATCCGGTCGCACATCTCGCTGTCCGTGGCGTAGGGGCTCCGGTCCAGCACCGCGGCCAGGCTCTGTACTGCGCGGACCGTTTCCTCATAGGCCAGGCTTGCGCTCTCGTTGGCCGCGCGGCGGTACCAGCCCAGGCCGGCTTGCCCGGCCCAGGCGTAGAGCGAGAGCGTTATGATCAGCACGGAGAGATAGGAGATCAGCAGGATCTTTGCTTTCTTGCGCATAAAAAACACCTCTTTTGGGATAGGGTTTCCCAAAAGAGGCGCTTTTATCAATGAAGGAATGAAGACCCCTTCAGTCTCGCTCGCTTCGTTCCTTGCATTTTTCGACCGCTGCGGAAATTCCGGACTCGCTTCATCTGCCACCGGCAGCGCGAGTCCGCAATTCCCCGGAGGGGGAGCCAAGAGGCGGTCTTGTTTCCCGAGGGGGAGGCAAGAGGCGGCCTTGTTTCCCGAGAGGGAGGCAAGATGCGGCCTTGCTTCCCCCTTCGGGGGAAGTCCCCAGTGCGCACACTGGGGAATAGGGGAATTTTCAATCCGTCGAGCAGCGACACCACAATTTCTTCACTAGCGCAGCGTCTTCATTTCTTCATTCGCAACGCGAGCTTCATTTATTTCAGCTTTTCCAGGCCGATGCGGAGGCGGCGGAGAGTCTCGTCCTTGCCCAGGATGCGGCAGATCTCCACCGCGCCGCCGGGGGTGACGGCCTTGCCGGCGGCGGCGATGCGCACCGGCCACATGACCTTGGCGTTCTTCACCGCCAGCTCCTCGGCCAGCTTGACCATGCAGTCCAGGATATGCTCGTCGTCCCAAGGCTCCAGAGCCTCGAAGCGGGGGATCACCAGGCCAAGGATCTCCCGGGCGCTCTGCTCGTCGGACTTGGACTTCTTGTGCACGAAGAGCTCCGTGCCGTACTCCGGCAGCACGTCGAAGAAATCCAGCTTCTCCGGGATCTCGGTGAGGACCTCGGTGCGCTGCTGCAGGAGGCCTGCGATGGCGGCGGCGTCATAGGCCGGGTTCTTCACGGCCCGGCGGATCCAGGGCTCCGCCACCCGGGCGAAGTCCTCCGCCGTCATGCGGCGGATATACTCGGCGTTGAAGTAGCGCAGCTTCTCGATATCGAAGATGGCGGGGGACTTGGAGATGCCGGAGAGCTCAAAGGCCTCCTTCAGCTCCTCCAGGGAGAAGATCTCCTGCTCCGCCTGCTCGCCCTTGGGGCTCCAGCCCAGCAGGGCCACGTAGTTCAGCACCGCGTCCGTCAGGAAGCCCCGGGCGATCAGATCCTCATAGGAGGGGTCGCCGCGGCGCTTGGACATCTTGTTGTGGGCGTCCCGCATGACAGGGGAGCAGTGGATATACTTGGGCACGTCCCAGCCGAAGCCCTGGTACAGCAGGTTGTACTTGGGCGCGGAGGCCAGATACTCGCTGCCCCGGACCACGTGGGTGATGCCCATGAGATGGTCGTCCACCACGTTGGCAAAGTTGTAGGTGGGCAGGCCGTCCCGCTTCATGAGCACCTGGTCGTCCAGGCTGCTGTTCTCCACGGTGATGTCGCCGAAGATCTCGTCATGGAAGGTGGTGCTGCCCTCCTCGGGGATCTTCTGGCGGATGACGAAGGGCTCGCCCGCCTGGGCCCGGCGATCCGCCTCCTCCTTCGACAGGCTGCGGCAGGGGTCGGCGGCGCGGTTGAAGTCCCCGGAATCCTCCTCGCTCTCGGTCTTCTCGCAGAAGCAGCGGTAGGCGTGGCCCCGCTCCACCAGCAGCTCCGCGTACTTCCCGTAGAAGGGACGGCGCTGGGTCTGCACGTAGGGGCCCACGGGGCCGCCCAGGTCCGGGCCCTCGTCGTGGTCCAGGTGACACTCGGCCATGGTCTTGTAGATCACGTCCACCGCGCCCTCCACCAGACGGCCCTGGTCCGTATCTTCGATGCGCAGCAGGAATTTGCCGCCGTAATGCCGGGCGATCAGCCAGGTGTAGAGGGCCGTGCGGAGATTGCCCACGTGCATGTAGCCGGTGGGCGAGGGGGCAAAACGGGTGCGCACCTCGTTTTTGGGAATGCGCGCCTCCATCTCATCAAACCAAGTCATATCCATATCTGTTCTCCTTCCATATAGCCTTCCCCCTCGGGGGAAGGTGGCATCCGCCGTCCCACGCAAGGCGGATGACGGATGAGGGGGACCGTTTCGCGTTCGCCTTGTGAAAACAAAACATGCAGCGCGGTCCCGCAGGGCCCAACTATCATATTTTACATTTTCCCTGTTGTCAAGACGCTTTTCTTTTGATACAATACAAATTCAGCAACAGCTTGCATGGAAAGGATGTGTTTTTATGGAGAATACCGCTGCTGCGAAAAAGGTGATGCTCTCGGGCATCAAGCCCACCGGGGACCTGACCCTGGGCTCCTATCTGGGGGCGATCAAGAACTGGGCCGAGCGCGCCGAGCAGTACGACTGCTATTACTTCATGGCGGATCTCCACGCCCTCACCACCCGCAACGACCCGGCCCTGCTGCGCCGCCGCACCCTGGAGCAGCTGGCCCAGTACGTGGCCTGCGGCCTGGATCCGGAGAAGAACACCCTCTTTCTCCAGAGCCATGTGCCCGCCCATGCGGAGCTTGGCTGGGTGCTGAACTGCTACACCATGTTCGGCGAGCTCAGCCGCATGACCCAGTTCAAGGACAAGAGCGCCAAGAACGCCGACAACATCAACGGCGGCCTCTTCACCTACCCCGCCCTGATGGCGGCGGACATCCTGCTGTACCAGCCGGACTATGTGCCCGTGGGGGAGGACCAGAAGCAGCATGTGGAGCTGACGAGGGACGTGGCCCAGCGCTTCAACAATCTCTACGGCGAGACCTTCAAGATCCCCGAGCCCTTTATCCCCAAGGTGGGCGCCCGGGTCATGGACCTGCAGAATCCCACCAGCAAGATGTCCAAGTCCGACGAGGTGGGCACCGGCCGGGTCCTGGTCATGGAAGCCCCGGAGGACATCATGCGCAAGTTCAAGCGGGCGATCACCGACTGCGACACCGAGCACTGCGTCCGCTACGATCCGGAGAAGAAGCCCGGCGTGGCGAACCTGATGAGCATTTACGCCGCCGTCACCGGCAAGAGCTTCGAGGAGATCGAGCGGGAGTTCGACGGTCTGGGCTACGGCGCCTTCAAGCCCGCCGTGGGCGAGGCTGTGGTGGAGATGCTGCGTCCCATCCGGGAAGAGGCCCAGAAAATCATGAAGGACAAGGCCTATCTGGAGGGCCTGTGCAGGTCCGGCGCCGAGAAGGCCTCCTATATCGCGGGCAAGACCCTGCGCAAGGTCTACAAGAAGGTGGGGCTTGTCCCGGCGGTCAGGTAAAAATGCCGGAATGAAGAACCCTTATTCCCCGCCCGCTTCGCGGGAGCGTCCCTGACGCAAGGGGTGAGGAAAGAATATCCCCCAGTCATCCGCCTCGCGGGGGATCGGCGGATGCCAGCCCCCTTTAGGCAAGAGGGCCGACAAGGTAGTTTTATTGTATTGGAGTTTTTGCAATGTTTTCGAACATGGATCTGTGGATCAAGCTGATCCTGGCTTCGCTGGTGGCCTATCTGATCTGTTTTGCGGTGACCCCTGCGGTGAAGCGCTTCGCCGAGATGATCGGCGCGGTGGATCAGCCCAGTGAGCGGCGGGTCAACAAGGTGCCCGTCCCCCGGATGGGAGGGCTGGCGATCTTCCTGGGCTTTGTACTCACGGCGCTGCTGTTCGTGCCGCTGAGCACCCAGGTCACCGGCATCCTGCTGGGCGCGGTGGTCATCGCCGTCATGGGCGCGGTGGACGACATTGTGTCTCTGAACCCCTGGATCAAGCTGGCAGGACAGATCGTGGCCGCCATCGTGGTGATCCGCTGCGGCGTGGTCTTCAGCGCCATCTCCAACCCCAACCCCCTGTCGGAGGTCACCACCATCGAGATCGGCTGGCTCTCCCTGCCGCTGACCATCCTGTGGATCGTGGCCTGCACCAACGCCGTGAATCTGATCGACGGGCTGGACGGACTGGCCGTGGGCGTGTCCGCCATCAGCTCGCTGACCATGCTGGTGGTGTCGCTGATCGTTTCCGAGCCGGTGGTTTCCCTGCTGCTGGCCGCCCTTACCGGCGCCTGCCTGGGCTTCATGCCCTATAACCTGAACCCGGCCAAGATCTTCATGGGGGACGTGGGCTCCCAGATGCTGGGCTTCGTGCTGGCCACGGTGTCGATGCTGGGCCTGATCAAGTTCCATGCCATCATCACCTTCCTGGTGCCCTTCCTGGCCCTGGCCCTGCCCCTGGCCGACACCATCTTTGCTTTCTTCCGTCGGATCCTGAGAGGCCAGAGCCCCTTCCACCCGGACAGGGAGCATCTCCATCACCGGCTCCTGGCCCTGGGCCTGAGCCAGAAGCAGGCCGTGGCCCTGATGTACGGCATTTCCGCCGTGCTGGGACTTTTTGCCGTGCTGATCGCCGGAAAGGATCCGGGACTGCGGGTGCTGTGCCTGGTGCTGGCCTTCGCCGTTTCCATCACCGTGTGGTATGTGGTATTCCGCAGGAACTCCAATCTGCAGCTCTTCCGCCGAAATAAGGAAGAAAACGAAAAAACGAAGCAGAGCGAAGAACAATAAAGAAATCGTGGTGTCCCGCCTCGCGGGATGGATTTGAATCCGTCTCGCTGTGCGCGACACCACGTTTCCTTACCCCTGCAGAAACAACATGGCCCCCAGGGTCAGCAGCCAGTCCTTGTCGCCGCTCTCCCGGTAGAGCAGATAGAGGATCAGCAGCAGAAGCAGATCCTCCGTCTCCAGCTCCCCCAGAGAAGCGGAGAACAGCCGCTGCAGCTGCCGGGGGAGCAGCCCCGCCCCGAGAGGCGGGGGAGGAGGGTCCGGTCCCCGATGAGGAGGAGCCGGCTCCCGATGGGGCGGCTCCTGCTCCCGGCGAGGCGACTCCGGCAGGAGCTCCGGGATCTGCCGGACCCGGCCTGTGTTCCCTTCATAGCGTTTCACCATTCCCCAGCTCCCCCATGGCCAGACGCGCCAGGCGGGCCAGGCGCGCAAGGCGCATGGCCCGGTCCAGCTTGCTCCGGCGTTTTTCCGACAGATAGGGCTTCATGGCCTCCAGCAGGGCCCGCTTTTCCGCGTCGCCGCCCTGCTGACCCAGCAGAGCCCCCAGCCGGCCCAGCAGGGCGCTCTCCGCCTCGCCGCCGGCCCCGGAGGGAGACGCCGCCCCGGCCTCCCCCTCGCCGCCGCCCATGAGCGATTGGGCCAGATTTTGGATCCGGGCCATCTGCTCCGGATCGCTGAGAATGCTGTTGAGCCGATCCTCCAAGTCGCTCACGGCGGTCCCTCCCTTCGAACCGGATCCCTTACTTCTGCATCATCCTGCGCAGGTTTTCCGCCAGCCGCTGCCCCTCGTCGCTGCGCAGGACGCCCTGCAGGATCCGCCGAAGGGCCTCGTTGTCCCCGCTGCGCAGGGCCTTCTCCACCGCCGCGCCGTCAATGCGCGCGCCCAGCCTCCGCCCGTCGGCGGAGTCCGCCAGAGCGCGCAGCTCCTCGGTTTTTCCCCTGTCCCGCAATTCCTGGGCCAGCTTTTCCAGATCCTGCATCGGCCATCCCCCTCTCCTTCGTCCCATCTTATGCGGGCAGGGGGAGAAACTTGACACATTTGATCTCATCAAGGAGGCTTTCCATGAACGTCGCCGTCTTTTCCGACACCCATTCCAACACCGGCCGCATGGTAGCGGAGCTCCGCCGCTGTACGCCGGACCTGATCCTCCACCTGGGGGACCACGACAGAGACGCCCGGATCCTCCGCCGGGAATTTCCGGACATTCCGGTCTACGTCGTCGCGGGCAACTGCGATTACGGCTCCCAGGAGCCGGAGGAGGCGGTGGTCTCCCTGGGACCGGTGGACGCCTTCCTCACCCACGGCCACCTCTTCAATGTGCGCTGGGGCGTGGATGCCCTGGTCTACGCCGCCCAGGAGCAGGAGTGTCAGCTGGCCCTCTACGGCCATACCCACGAGGCCGACTCCCAGGAGATCGGCGGGGTCAAGGTGGTGAACCCGGGCACCGCCGGCGTGGGGCGGGAGCTGACCTACGCCTGGATCACGATTTTTGACAACGGAGGCATCGCGGTAGAAATCAGAGAGCTGTGAAACGAGTTTCACAGCTCTCAAGCTGTCGACAGAGTGTCGACAGCTTGAGAAGCAAAAATGGGAACTACTCTTGGTAGTTCCCATTTTCGCATGGATTGAACGTGAAGAGGGGCATACCCTCCCCTCTTCACAATCACCCCATGCGATTCTGACTCGGTTCGCTTGGGTTTCTCTCCATCTTCCGTCTTCCGTTTTCCGCCTTCAGCGGAGGGAGGCCAGGGTGACGCGGGAAGTGTAGCGGCGGGGGACCTTGGAAACATAGGGGCTGTCCTTCACAAAGAAGCGCCAGAGGCGGTCCCGGTGCGTCCCCGCGTAGTCCACGTTCACCCGTGGGGAGACGCAGATCTCCGCGGGGGAGAAATCCCGGAATTCCTCCAGAAACAGCTCCTTGCCGCAGAGATCCAGACCGTACTGCGCCCTGCCGATGGCCATGGCCTGGCAGAGCTTCCCCGGCCCGCTGCACAGCAGCAGGGGATCGGAGAGGCCGCGCCGCTTCTCCATCAACGGCGTCCCTCCCGCCGGCTCCAGGGCCCGGATCAGCACCGCCTGGGGTGCGCCCTCCGGGGCGGTGACCACGTTGAAGCAGTGGTGCATCCCGTAGATCGAGAACACGTAGGCGTGCCCCGGCGGGCCGAACATGGCCTCGGTGCGGGCGGTGCGGCGGCCGCCGAAGGAGTGGGCCGCGTCGTCCTCCGGTCCGCAGTAGGCCTCCGCCTCCACGATCATCCCGGCGGCCAGGCCTTCCGGCGTCCGATGGCAGAGGAGCTTTCCCAGGAGAAGGGGCGCCGCTTCCAAGGCGCTTTTCTCAAAAATGTCCCTATTCATCCGAGGCGGCCTCTCCGGGGGCTTTGGGCGCGGGAAGCCTGAAGTGCAGCAGGGTGTATTCCTCGCCGTTTCGGTCGTCGACGCAGATCTCCGAGCCCGAGGGACGAAAGCCCCGGGAGAGGATCAGCCGGTGGGATCGCTGGTTCTGCTCCCGGCAGCTGGCCTGGAATTCCCGGGCGCCCAGGGAAAAGGCCCTCTGGGTCAGCGCATCCAGGATCTGGCCGCCGTAGCCCCGGCCCACATAATCCGGCCCCAGAGCCACGCCGCTCTCCTCCCAGACTCCGGGCTCCAGCTCCCGCATGCCCGCAAAGCCGACGGCCTGGCCGCTGCGCTTTTCATAGACGAAAAGGGCGTATTCGTGCAGCTGCTCATAGGCCAGGGTCCGGCGCATCCGGTCCCGGGCGGCCTCCTCGCTCTCGGTGACGCGCCAGAGCATGTAGCGGGCGCTCTCGGCGTGCCGCCAGAGATTCCGATAGATATCCGGCCAGTCCTCGAAGACGGCCTTTTTCAGGATCAGGTCCTTGGTTTCCAGCATGCTGCGCTCCCCCAATTCAATCAGAATGCGAGTGAACAGTGAAGAGAGAAACGCTCTGTTCACTGTTCACTGTTATTTGTTCGCTTCGTCTGCGCGTTATCCCAGCAGGATCTCCCGCATGGTGGCGGCCACCTTCTCCAGACGGCCGGGATCGAAGGGGCTCTCCAGACCGGCGTTCAGAGCGGTGTCCAGCATTTCCGGATAATTCCGGGGCAGCATCTCCAGATACTTCTCCAGACCGGCGCCGGGCGTGGCCTCCTCCAGCTGGAAGACCTGCATGGCGATGTCGTGGGACACGGGATAGGTGATCACGTAGAAGGGCTGCTCAAAGAAGTGGGAGATGTCGATCCAGAGCTTGCCGTACAGATCCTCAAAGCCCGCCTCGGAGAAGCCGTAGTCCACGCACAGCTGCAGAAAGACCTGGTTGACGTACTCGGGGCTCAGATCCTCAGGGTCGGTGCTGTAGATGATGTGCTCGAACTCCGCGAAGGCGGCCTGCTGCACGTACATGGACAGGATGTCGCCCATCTTCATCTTGTAGAGCGTGTCCAACTCCTGGGGGCTCAGCACCTCGTCCAGACGGGTGAGCATCAGCAGCTCCAGGGCCTGGGAGAAGCACTCCGCCAGGTCGAGGGTCTCGTCGGCGTCGTAGTTCACAAAGCCGTCCAGATAGTGGCCGAACTCGTGGGAGAAGGTGGTGATGTCGCCCAGATTGCCGCTGGAATCCATGAACAGGAAGGGCACCTCATAGGCGCCCAGGTAGGTCTGGAAGGACATCTCGGACTTCTTGGGGCTGTACTCCAGATCGCAGAGGCGGTACTTCACCATGAATTCATAGGTGTCCTGCACCTCCTGGCCCATGTCGCTGACGCCGTAGCGCAGGATATCTTCCAGGCGCTGGGCGTCCAGACTGCCCTGGTCCAGGGACCAGTAGGCGCCGGTATCCATGTATTCCTTGTACAGGGGGACGATATAGGTCTTGATGGCCTGCAGATACTCCGCCGCCTGCTCCGGGCTGTAGTCCCGCTCGAAGCTGTGGTCGAAGGCCAGCTCCTCATAATTGGCGTAGCCGGCGGAGACTGCCTGCTGCTGCCGGACCTTGACCATGTCGATGTAAACCTGGGCCAGCTGGGGGTTATACTGGTTATAATAGGCGAAGAGGAGGCTCAGGTAGGAAAAGCCCTCGGCCTCTTCCAGGGCGGTGAAATACTCCACCTCCGTGCCGTCGCTGAGGGTGACGATGGGATTGGCCACCAGTTCCCGGTAATCCGCCACCAGGTTCGCGTCCTTCTGGAGCAGCTCCACCATCTCGTCGCTGTAGAAGGCGTTGGAATCATCCGCGTACTCCTCGGCGAAGCCGGGCCAGAAGTACTTCTCCTCCAGCTCCTGGGCCATGTCGGACATGCCGCAGCGGAAGTACAGCTTCTCCATCCTCTGGCTCACGTCGGCGCTGAGCTCGTCCAGATAGGCATATTCGTCGGCATAGAAGGTGTCCGTCTTGTCCTGGCAGGAGCGGATGAAGGCGATGGAGTACATGGTGTAGAAAGCGTTGTACGCATCGTCGCAGGCGTCCAGCAGGGGCTCGATGACCTCGTAGGGCTCGCCGGCGTCCAGTGCCTCGCCCACAGCTTCAATGGCGGCGTCCAGCCCGTCCAGGCTGGGGCGCTCATAGGGCATTTCGTCAAAGGGCACCAGGTCCCACATGCCGCCGCGCTCGCTGGTGGGCTCCACATAGGGCTTGGGCGTGGGCTCCGGGGTGGGCTCGGGGGTGGGCTCCGGGGTAGGCTCGGGGCTGGGCTCGGCCGTCGGCTTCGGCGTGGAAGCGGGGGCCGGACTGTCCCCGGCGGCGGGAGCCGCGGGCACGGTCGGGGTCACGGGCTTTTTAGAGCAGCCCGTCATCATGCTCAGGCACAGGATCAGGGCAAGCAGCAGGGCAAGCAGTTTTTGCGTCCTCATAGCAGTTCCTCCGTTTTTTGATCGCTGTTTTTCAGTATACCATAAGGGGATCGGACTGAAAAGGGCTTGCAAAGCAAATTCCGTTTTTTTATAATATACAAAAGCCCTTCCGAAATCCATGACGATCGGGAGAGGCAAATGTTCCGAATCGCCCGGGGACGGCTTAGTCCGAGCCCGAGAAAAGGAGGATCTGCCGTGAACGAGATCTATGTCACCGGACACCGGAATCCGGATACCGACTCCATCGTGGCCTCCCTGGCCTACGCGAACCTGCGCCGCGCCCTGGGGGACCGCAATTACAAGGCCGTGCGCATCGGCGCGGTGAACGACGAGACCCAGAAGCTGCTGGCGCGCTTTGATACGGAGGCGCCCCCCTTCATCAAGAGCATGCGCACCCAGGTGCGGGATCTGGACTTTGACCATCCCCCCGCCCTCAGCGGCTCGGTGCCCATCGATCTGGCCGGGCGCACCATGCGGGACGGGGAGCTGGCCGCCCTGCCCATCGTGGACGAGGAGGGACGGCTGCTGGGCATGCTCTCCACCGGGGATATTGCCGAATATGACATGAGGACCATGATGGAAAACCGGGTCAGCGGCATCCCGCTCTTTAATCTCCTGAGCGTGCTGGAGGGCACCCTGGTGAACGAATACGCCACCTCCGTCAGCACCGTCTCCGGCCAGGTCTTCATCGCCCTGCCCCAGAATTACGAGGACCCGGCCCTCACCAGTCCGGACAGCATCCTGATCTGCGGCAATCAGCCGGAGATCATCGACCGGGCCATTGAAAGCGGCGTGGGCTGCCTGATCATCTGCCGCTCGGACATCCGCCCCGAATGGGCCGAGACCCGGGCCAGCACCTGCATCATCTCCACCCCCCTCACCGCCCGGCGGGTGTCCCGCTTCATCTTCCAGGCCCTGCCGGTGGAGAAGATCTGCGCGAAGGAAAACATCATCGCCTTCCACCTGGACGACTATGTGGATGACGTGCGGGAGACCATGCTGGAAAGCCGCTTTCGGGCCTATCCCATCCTGGATGAGGAGGAGCGGGTGGCGGGCACCCTGGCCCGCTTCCATCTGCTGCGGCCCCGGAGAAAACAGGTGGTGCTGGTGGATCACAACGAGGCCGCCCAGTCCGTGCCCGGGCTGGAGCAGGTGGAGATCCTGGAGATCATCGACCACCACCGCCTGGCGGATATCCAGACCACCCAGCCCATCCGCGTGCGCAACGAGCCCGTGGGCAGCACCAACACCATCCTCACCGCCATGTATCAGGAAAACGGCGTGGTGCCCAGTCCCAAGATCGCCGGGCTCATGGCCGGGGCCATTTTGTCGGACACGGTCATGTTCAAGTCTCCCACCTGCACCAAGCGGGACATCGCCATGGCCCAGCGCCTGGCCCGGATCGCCAAGGTGGACCTGGAGGAACTGGGCCGCTCCCTCTTCTCCTTCGGCGGCGCGGACAAGAGCGCCGAGGAGCTCTTCCGCGGCGATTACAAGGAGTTCCACATCTCCGGGCAGAATCTGGCCGTCAGCCAGATCACCTGCGCCGACGCCGGGCAGCTTCTGGACCGGAAAGAGGAGTTTCTGGACCATATGCGCCAGCTGAAGAAAAAGCAGGGCTTCGACCTGGTGATCCTGATGATCACCGACGTGCTGCAGGAGGGCACCTGGATGCTCTTCATCGGCAGCGACGAGACCATCCAGCAGGCCTTTTCCGTCACGCCCAAGAACAATCAGATCTTCCTCAAGGGCGTCATGTCCCGGAAAAAGCAGATCATCCCCATGCTCACGGCCCTGTGGGGCTGAGGCGCAGGCGAGCCGGGGCCTGCGGAGAAGGAAGAGCTCCCGGCGTCGAGGACCGCGCCGCCCGGTTCCGGCGGCGCAGCAGGGAAGAGAGGGAGTATGAGCTTACCATTTTATTTTGATAACAGTTTCATCTACCAGAAAGTGTATGTTTGCTTCCATATGGACATCCACGAGGTTTTCAAAGAATATCTGGAATCCAGGACGGTCGAAGAGCTGAGGGCCCTGGAGAGAAAGTTTGAAGAGGACTTTACGGGCTTCTGGGAGCTGCGTTTCGATGATTATTCCCGCCTGGTCAACCGGCATAACACGGTTTTGGTTTGGATCCAGTACCCGAACGATGAGGAGGAGCGGGAAGATCTTGCCTCGACGGAAGGCTTTTTTGAGCTGCTGGTCAAGTATAATCTTGCGTATGACAGGATCCTGATCGACCCGGGGAAGCACAGCATCGGCCCGAGAGGCCGCGCCGTCATCGAGAATATGGGCTGGGTCCCGTATTCCTTGAAAAAAGAGCCCGAAAACGGGAGTGTCCACGTCCTCTTTCCCGAGGGCTGCTTTGCGGCGTTCAAGGCTTGCCTGGAAAACAGAAGCGAGGAGGAGCTGAAGACCATCGCCGCTGCCGCAAGGAAGGCTTATGATACCCGGGAGGAGGACTACCGGGAGGACCTGAGCTGGGACGACGGCTCCGGGATCTGCTTTTTCCGCAGGACGACCGAGGCGTGGAAGCGGGAAGCGCGGGACGGGGAGGAGAAGCGCTGCGCGATGAGCGCATGGCACCTCTCCGATCTGGCGACAAAGCTGGTGGAAAAGTATGAGAGGATGCGGAAAGAGAAGGAAGAAGCTTAGGGCCGGAAGCCTTTGACGCCGGCGCCGAAAGGATACAAGAGCGCGCTCTGCGGACTGAAAAGTCCCGCAGGGCGCTCTTCCTTTTCGGGAACCGATCTGCTGGAATGTGGGAATTTTGTCAAGAAACAGAGAACGTTTCCCTTGAAAGAACAGGCCGGTTGTGGTAAAATATTATTTGGCATTTTACGTGCGGCGTCGGAAAAACACGATGCCGCCGAGCTCAATGTGAGAAGGGGGTGTGCCAATGTCATTGGAAGCGATCACGAGCGTGACGACTGCGGAGCAGGAAGCCAAAAACGCCGTTGCCGCCGCCCAGGCCCAGGCCAAGCAGCTGCTGGCGGACGCCCAGGCTGCCGGGGAGGCCTCTCTGGAGGCGGCCCGCGCCAAGGCGGACAGCGAGCTGGAGGTGCTGCGCGTGCGGGCGGAGGAGAAGAGCAAGGCGGATACCGAGGCTCTGAACCGCCGGCTGGAGGAGGAGCGGGACGCTCTTCGCCGGAAGGCGAAAACCAGGCTGAACGCAGCGGCAGCGCTCATTGTGGAAAGGATAGTGAAGGACTGACATGGCCATTGTAAAAATGAAACGCCTTCGGCTGATGCTGGTCCGTTCCCAGAAGGAGGAGCTGCTGCGGGAGCTGACGCGGCTGGGCTGCGTCCAGGTCAGCGAAATGGAGGAGGAGCTGCAGGAGCAGGAGTCCCAGGGCCTGGTGCGCCGGGAATCCAGCGAGCTGACGGCCCTGAAGACCCGCCATGCCGCCCTGGAGCGCGCGCTGGAGCTGCTCAGGCGCTATGCCCCGGAGAAAAAGCCCCTGCTCAGCGCCAAGCCCGAGCTGGAGAGCCGGGTGCTGCTGGAGACAGAGGGCCTGGAGGACGCGCTGAAGCTGGCCGCCGCGCTGGACGAGCGGGAGGACCGCATCCGCAGGATCACGGCGGAGGAGAGCCGCCAGCGCAGCCTGATCGAAAGCCTGACGCCCTGGACGGAGCTGGATCTGCCCCTGGAGACGGAGGGCACCGAGCGCGCTGCCGTCGTGCTGGGCTCTCTCAGCAACCGCATCCCCCTGGAGCAGGTGGAAAACGCCCTGGAGACGGCCGCCGAGGAGGCGGAGCTTTTCCTCGTGAGCATGGACAGGAGCCAGCGCTATGTGCTGCTGCTGGCCGCGAGGGAACAGCTGACCGCCGCCCAGGAATGCCTGCGGGGCTTCGGCTTCAGCGCCGCTTCCCTGAGCGGCTGCACCGGCACCGCCAGGGACGGCATCGCCGCCGCGGAAAAGAGCCTGGAGGAGCTGGCCGCCGAAAAGGGGACGCTGGCCGGGGAAATCGCCGCCGAGGCGCCCCGCCGGGAGGAGCTGCAGCTGGCGGCCGACCGGCTCGCCACCCGCATCGGCATGGCCGAGGCGGAGGAGAAACTCTACGGCACCGGCTCGTCCGTGGTGCTGGAGGGCTGGGTCCCCGCCGAGAAGGAGGACGAGCTGGCCAGACTTCTGGAGGGCTTTACCTGCGCCTGGGAGACCGAGGAGCCCGCGGAGGACGAGTACCCCCAGGTGCCCGTCAAGCTGAAAAACAACAAGTTCAGCAACGCGCTGAACATGGTTACCAACATGTACAGTCTGCCGGCCTACGGCACGGTGGACCCCAACCCCATCATGGCCCCCTTCTTCATCCTGTTTTACGGACTGATGATGGCGGACATGGGCTACGGGCTCATCATGATCGCCGCGGCCCTGGTGGCCATGAAAAAGATCAAGCCCCGGGGCGGCACCCTGGCCTTCTGCCAGCTGCTGCTCTACGCCGGCGTCAGCACCTTTGTGATGGGCGCCCTCACCGGCAGCCTCTTCGGCAACGCGCCGGAGGTCATCGCCGGTATGTTCGGCTCCGAGTGGAAGGGCCTGCCGGCCCTGTTCAGCCCGGTGAAGGACAGTACCCTGGTGCTCTACGGCGCCATGGCGCTGGGCGTAATCCATCTGAACGTGGGCATGATCGTCTCCTTCCTGGAGAAGAAGCGCGCCGGCAATGTGATGGACGGCGTCTTCGAGGAAGGCCCCCTGTGGGTGATGCTGCTGGGCGGCGTGCTGCTGGCCCTGGATCTGCTGGGCGTGTTGAAGGCCCAGGCCCTGCACTACACGGGCCTGGCTCTGCTGATCGTGGGCGGCGTCATGCTGCTCTACGGCGCGGGCCGGCACGCCAAGGGCTTCGGCAAGGTGACGGCGTGGTTCGGCGATATTCTGAGCTACTCGCGTATCATGGCCCTGATGCTGGCCGGCGGCGTGGTGGCCCAGGTGTTCAACACCATCGCGGCCATGCCCTCCGAAAACGGGGTCACGGTGTTCTCCGGCATCATCTTCCTGCTGATCTTCCTGGTGGGCCACGCGCTGAACTTCGGCCTGAACCTGCTGGGCTGCTTCGTGCACGACCTGAGACTGCAGTGCCTGGAGTTCTTCGGCAAATTCTATCAGGACGGCGGAAAGCCCTTCCGGCCTCTGGAGATCCACAGCAAGTACGCGGTGGCAAAGGAAGAGTGAAGGCCGGGCCGCTTGCGGTGAGGCCGGAGGGCTTTGACCCCTCAGTCACGGCGCTTGCGGGAGACGCGCCGCGACAGCTCCCCTTTCAGGGGAGCACATAAGCCCCCTTTAGGCAAGGGGGCCAAATAGGAAGAACATATTTTCAATACACAATTAGGAGGAACTCAATCATGGAATTTCTGAACACCATCGGCGGTTACGCACTTGGCCTGCTGGGCGCGGGTCTGGCAGCTCTCCTGGCGGGCATCGGCTCCGCCAAAGGTACCGGCATCGCCGGCGAGGCCGGCGCCGGTCTCGTGTCCGAGGACCCCAGCAAGTTCGGTAAGGCGATGATCCTGCAGGTCATCCCCGGCACCCAGGGCCTGTACGGCTTCGTCATCTGGTTCATCGCGTTCAACAAGCTGGTCCCCGGCATGAGCGTGACGGAGGGTCTGCAGATCCTCTCCGCCTGTCTGCCCATCGCGCTGGGCGGCCTGCTGTCCGGTATCGCCCAGGGCAAGGTCGCCGCGGCCTCCGTCAACATCCTGGCCAAGAAGCCCGACGACTGGTCCAAGGGCATGATCCTCTGCATCACCGTGGAGTTCTATGCCATTCTGGCGCTGCTCGCCTCCTTCATGATGCTCGGCCGTATCACCATCGGCGCCTGAGCACAGATAGGAGCAAGGTATGAAAGGCACTGAAAAAATCATCGCGCATATCCAGGCCGACGCCAAGGCGCAGGTCGACGCGATCCTTGCTCAGGCCGAGCAGCAGTGCGCCGGGATCCGGGGCGATTTCGACAAGAAGGCCGCCGCACTCTATGCCGAGCGGCTGCGCGCCGGTGTGAAGGAGACCCAGGACCAGGTGGACGGCGTGGAGCGCATCGCCCGCATGGAGGGCCGCAAGGCCATGCTGGCCGAGAAGCAAAGCCTGGTGGCGGACAGCTTCCGGAAGGCCCTGGAGCAGATCGTGGATCTGCCGGAGGACCGGTACGTGGCCTTCCTGGCAAAGCTGGCCGCCCAGGCCTCCGTCACCGGGGATGAGGAGATCGTCCTCAACCGCCGGGATCGGGAGCGCATCGGCGAAAAGCTGGTGAAAGCCGCCAACGCCCTGCTGGAAAAGGGCCGGCTCAGCCTTGCCCCGGACACCCGGGACATTGCCGGCGGCCTGATCCTGCGCCGCGGCAGCATCGAGGCCAACTGCAGCGCAGAGCTCCTGGTGGAGCTGAGCCAGAGCGAGCTCTCCGCCAAGGTCGCTGAGACGCTGTTTGCGTGATCCCCGGATCGGGAGGGAGAACATTGGCTAAGAAAAAAGAAGCGTATCTGAGCCTGTCCGCCATGCTGCGCGCCCGGGAGCCCCGGCTGCTGAACGCGGAGAAAGCCGGACGGATGCTGGAGGCGGCCTCCTTTGAGGAGGCGGCCAAGCTCCTGACGGACTGCGGCTATCCGGATCTATCCCAGGCCGACGCGGGCCAGATCGAACAGACCCTGACCCAGCGGCGCGTCCAGCTGCTGGACGAGCTGCAAAACCTCTGCCCCGAGGGGGCCATCGTCGATTTCTTCCGCATGAAGTACGACACCCATAACGCCAAGGTCCTGCTGAAGGCCGAGGTCATGGGCACGGACGCCTCGGCGCTCTACAGCCGCGCCGGCCGCATCGCGCCGGAGAAGCTGCGGGAGGCCTGGCAGGAGGAAAAGCTCGGCGAGCTGCCCAAGCGTCTCGGCGAGGCGATGCAGGAGGCCGGGAGCCTCCTGGCCCGCACCGCCAACCCCCAGCTCTCGGACTTCGTGCTGGACCGGGCCATGTTTGCGGAGATGCTGGACGCGGCCAAGACCGCGGACTGCCCCTTCCTCACGGGCTACGCCAGGCTGCTGATCGACAGCTGCAACCTGAAGAGCCTGGTGCGCACCGCCCGCATGCGCAAGGACGCGGACTTTCTGCAGGAGGTGCTGCTGCCCGGCGGCGGCGTGGACGCCGACCGGCTGATTTCCGCCGGCGAGGGAGACGGCTTTGTCCCCCTCTTCGCCCACAGCCCCCTGGAAAAGGCGGCGGCCCTGGGCGCCGAGGCCCTGGAGGGCGGCAGCCTGACCGCCTTCGAGCGCGCCTGCGACAACGGCGTCAACGCCTACCTGCGTTCGGCCAAGCTGGTGAGCTACGGCCCCGAGGCGGTGGTGGCCTATATCGCCGCCGTGGAAGGGGAGATCACCGCCGTGCGCATGATCCTCACGGGCAGGCTCTCCGGCGTGGAGCCGGAGACCATCCGGGAAAGGCTGCGTGATCTGTATGCTTAAGATTGCAGTAATTGGAGGACGGGAGACCGTCATGGGCTTCAAGGCCCTGGGACTGGAGACCTGGCCCGCCGCCTCGGCGGAAGAGGCCGGCCGGATCCTCAAGAGCCTTACCCGGGAGCACGACGACTACGCCATCATCTATATCGAGGAAAACCTCGCGGCCCAGCTGGGCCACGAGATCGACCGCTTCAAGGACAGCCCCACCCCGGCCATCATCCTGATCCCGGGACGGGAGGGCACCCTGGGCCTGGGGCAGAACGCCCTGCGCTCCGCCGTGGAGCGGGCCGTCGGCACCAATATCCTGGGAGACTGAGGGCCTCCCCTGCGTGAAGCCCCCCTTGCCTAAAGGGGGGTGGCCGAGCGAAGCGAGGTCGGGGGGATACAAAAAGCCCCGAAATCACATCGTACTTCGACCGACGAAATCCCCCGGTCAGCCTGGCGGCTGACAGCCCCCTTTAGGCAAGGGGGCCAATATGGAAAGGATTGATAGAATGAGCGGAACAATAACCAAAGTATCCGGCCCGCTGGTGGTGGCCGAGGGCCTGGCGGACGCCAACGTCTCCGACGTGGTGCGCGTGGGCTCTCAGCGCCTGATCGGCGAGATCCTGAATATGACCGGCGACACCGCCTCCATCCAGGTCTACGAGGAGACCTCCGGCCTGGGCCCCGGCGCCGCGGTGGAGACCACCGGCATGCCCCTGTCCGTGGAGCTGGGACCCGGCATGCTGGACAATATCTATGACGGCATCCAGCGCCCCCTGCCCGAGATGCGCGCCCTCACCGGGGACTGCATCACCCGCGGCACCGACGTGAAGGCCCTGAACCGCCAGAAGAAATGGGACTTCGTGCCCGTGGCCAAGGTGGGCGACAAGCTGGCCGCCGGCGACGTGCTGGGCACCGTCCAGGAGACCACGGCCATCCTTCACAAGATCATGGTGCCCTACGGCATCCGGGGCGAGGTCCTCTTCCTGGGCAGCGGCCTGCACACCGTGGACGAGGTCATCGCCACCATCCGGGACGAGAAGGGCAAGCTCCACGATCTGACCATGATCCAGCGCTGGCCCGTGCGTATCGCCCGGCCCTACACCCGCAAGTATGTGCCCAGCCGCCCCATGAACAGCGGCCAGCGCATCATCGACACCCTGTTCCCCATCGCCAAGGGCGGCACCGCCGCCGTC
>CACYLY010000055.1 GCA_902775355.1 Oscillospiraceae bacterium | reverse complement strand
GCTCATAGTCTGAGCATCTCTCTCCTTCTATCTTCCAATCCTTCCAGACAGCTACCAAGTCATTTTTGCTTCAAAACTCTCTTATGGGTGTTGGCACAAGCCCCTCCCCTACGGCGTTGACGGGGTGTGTAGGGCGTGTCGGCAGGCTGCCGAGGAGCCCGTGGCCGGGCCCCTACACGCGCTTTCCTCCGTCTCGCGCCGTAGGGGCGCATCACGATGCGCCCGCTCGAACGGTAAACGATACCCCACGGGCAGATCCATCCGCAGGGTATTGTTTTAGAAATTCAATTCGATCCTATCAAACGGGACACAGCATTGTCCGCCCGTTTCCGTTCGTGCCGTAAGGGCGGCCCTTGCGGCCGCCCGCATTTTCCCTTTCGCATTTCGGCACGTTTTCGGGCGATTCGTGAATCGCTCCTACGTCGGGTACGGGACGTCGGCGCAAAACAGCGGGAGGGGCAAGCCCCTCCCCTACGGCGTTGACGGGGCGTGGGCGCAAGAGCGCGGGCGACCAAAGGTCGCCCCTACGACGGGGACGAAGCATCGGCGCAAAAACAGCAGAACCGGCTGGGCCGGTTCTGCTGTTATGTAAACTATATTATGTTTACCTTCTGAGATTCTGCGCAGTCTGTTCCCTGCGTCTGACAGCGCGGGGAACGTCTTGCCTCACTTGAATTCGATGACGGTCTGCATCAGGTCCTCGGCTCTGATGTTGGGGTTGTGATAATGCTCCCGCTTGTCGGTGATCTTGCCGAGAGAGATGGCACTCTTGGGGCAAAACTGCAGGCAGCCCAGGCACTGGGCGCAGTCGGTGCCGATGACGGCCCGGCCGCCCTCCAGGCGGATGTTGCCCCGGGGGCAGAGGCGCGCGCACTGACCGCAGCCGATGCAGGCGTCGCTGACCTTGAAGCCCTTGGCCTTCTGTGCCAGCATGGCGCCAAAGCCCTTGTTTTCCGCGGCGTTCAGCGGGTTGTGAGGCGGGCGCTTGTCACTGACCTTGCCGGTGGCCACGTCAAAGGCGATCTCCTGGGCCAGCTTTTCGCTGCGCCTCTGGGCCTTCTCCACGCTCAGGAGCGGAAGCATCATCGTGTGAGGGAAGAGCCAGATGCAGCTGCAGTGGTGGGTCACCGTGCGCCAGTAGTGCAGGGGGATGATCTTGTCCAGCTCATAGAGGCCGGTGCCGGCATAGCTGGCGGAGGAGCTGACGCCGAAGGTGTAGGCCGTGGGGCTCACCTGGATGGTCCGGGCGTACTTCAGCACGTCCGCCGGAGCGCCGCCGCCGTAGCAGGGAAACACGAAGCCCACCCGCTCCGCCGCGCGCACATCGGTGACGACGGGGGCGCTGCGCATCATGATAATATCGGTATTGCCCAAGCCCCGGGCGATGTTCTGGGCCAGATCCAGACAGTTTCCGGTGCCGGAAAAGCAGAAAATGACGTTTCTCTTCATATGGCGGTTCTCCTTCTATTCGATCTTTGTTTTGATGACGATGTGTTCCTTGTCCTTGTAGATGCTGTCCGCCGGCACCACGCCCCGGACGCAGGAGGTGGGGTAGATATTGGTCCGGCGGCCGACGACGGTGCCCGGGTTCAGCACGCTGTTGCAGCCGACCTCCACATTGTCCCCCAGGATGGCGCCGAACTTCTTGCGCCCGGTGGGATGGGGCTCGCCGGGGACCTTGACCACCACCAGGCTCTTGTCGCTCTTCACGTTGGAGGTGATGGAACCGGCGCCCATGTGGGCCTTATAGCCCAGGACCGAGTCGCCCACATAGTTGTAATGGGGGGTCTGGACCTTGTCGAAGAGCACCACGTTCTTGAGCTCCACGGAGTTGCCCACCACGGTGCCCTTGCCCACGATGGCGCTGCCCCGGATGAAGGCGCAGTGCCGCACCTCGGCCTCATGGTCGATGATGCAGGGAGCGCCCAGCCAGGCGGTGGGGTAGACTTTGGCGTCCTTCGCCACCCAGACGCCCTCGGCGGGGTGGTCGAACTCTGCCGGGTCCAGGGTGGGACCCAGTTGAAGAATAAAGTCCTTGATGCCGTCCAGCACCTCCCAGGGGTAGGTCTTGCCCGCGAAGAGAGGCGCGGCGATGGTATGGTTCAGGTCCAGCAGTTCGTCAATGCAAATCATGGCTCTCCCCTCCCCGGCGCTCACTTCACCCGGATGAGCTTGCCGGCGGCGCGCATGGCCTCGATGATCCGGTCGCACTTCCGCTCGCAGAGCTCCTGGGAATCGGCCTCCACCATCACCCGCAGCAGGGGCTCGGTACCGCTCTTGCGCAGCAGCACCCGGCCGTTCTCGCCCAGCTCTTCCTCCACGGCCTTCACCGCGGCCTGGACGGCGGGGCAGTTCATGGTCTCGTCCTTGTCGGTGACCACCACGTTCTTGAGCTTCTGGGGATAGGTCTTCATGCCGGCGGCCAGCTCCGAGAGAGGCATCTTGGTCTCGGTGACGGCCTCCATGATCTTGATGGCGGTGAGGAGCCCGTCTCCGGTGGTGGCATAGCGGCTGAAAATGATGTGGCCGGACTGCTCGCCGCCGATCAGGTGGCCGTTCTGGCGCATGTTCTCCGCCACATACTTGTCGCCCACGGCGGTCTTCTCGTAGCCGATGCCCAACTCATCCAGAGCTTTGTACAGGCCCATGTTGGACATGACGGTGGTGACCACCTTGCTGTCCCCCAGCTTGCCCCGGTCCTGCATGTACTTGGCGCTGACGTATAGGATCCCGTCGCCGTTGACCACGTTGCCCTTCTCGTCCACGGCCAGGCAGCGGTCCGCGTCCCCGTCGAAGGCAAAGCCGATGTCCAGCTCGTTCTCCCGCACCAGCTGCTGGAGCTTCTCGATGTGGGTGGAGCCGCAGTCCACGTTGATGTTCAGCCCGTCGGGCCGATTGGCGATCACATAGGTCTCAGCCCCCAGGGCGTCGAACACGCTCTTTGCCATCATCCAGGTGCTGCCGTTGGCGCAGTCCAGGCCCACGCGGTAGCGCTTGTAGGAGCGGGTGGCCAGGGAGATCAGATAGCCGATGTAGCGGTTGCGTCCGGCGGCGTAGTCCACGGTCTGGCCGATCTCGGAGCCGGTGGCCAGGGGCAGTTCCTCGTCGGAGTCCAGATAGGCCTCGATGCCCTCCAGCACGGACTCCTCCATCTTCTCCCCGTGGGAGTTGATGAGCTTGATGCCGTTGTCGTAAAAGGGATTGTGACTGGCGGAGATCATGATGCCGCAGTCAAAATCGTCGGACCGGGCGATGTAGGACACGCTGGGGGTGCTGGTGACGTGGAGCAGGAAAGCGTCCGCCCCGGAGGCCGTCAGCCCCGCGCAGAGGGCGTTTTCAAACATATAGCTGGAGCGGCGGGTGTCCTTGCCGATGACCACCATGGCCTTGTGGTCCCGGCCGTAGTACCAGCCCAGATACCGGCCGATGCGGAAGGCGTGCTCGACGGTCAGGCCCTTGTTGGCCTCGCCCCGGAAACCGTCGGTTCCGAAATATTTACCCATGTGGGAAACCTCCTGAAGATATGGCTGAGCTCCGGCAGAGGCCGGAGGAAAAAGCGGATGGATTCACAGTTTTGCGGCTGCCGCCGGGTCCAGATAGACCGTCACATACATCGGCAGCTGCAGGAAGGCCGCGGGAACATAGCTGTCGTCCCGGGCGTAGAGCATCTGAAAGGCGGGCTTCGCCTTCTCCCCGCCGAAGGCCAGCACCAGGATCTGCCGGGCCTCCACCAGGGTCTTGACCCCCATGGTCCAGGCGTAGGCGGGGACCTTCTCCTCCCCGCCGAAACGTTCGGCCAGCTGGCGGCGGGTGGCGTCGGTGAGCTTCTGCCGGTGAGTGCGGGAGGCGTAGGGCGTGGCGGGCTCGTTGTAGCCGAAGTGGCCGTTGTCCCCCAGGCCCAGCACCGCCAGATCGATCCCGCCGGCGGCGGCGATGGCGGCTTCATAGTCCTCCGGGCTCGCCCCCGGGAGGAAGCGGCAGTTCTCCGGCCGCAGATCCGTCCGTGCCAGGAGCTCCCGCTCCAGCTGGGCGCGGCAGCTTTGCTCCGGCGGGCAGTTTTCAAACTCGGTGACGGCGAAGAGCCGCGCCTGATCCAAATGCAGCTCCCCCGCGGCGCAGAGGGCGGCCAACTCGTCAAAGAGCGGCGTCATGCTGCGCCCGGCGGCGAAGGCCAGCACGGCCTCCGGCTTGTTCCTTGTCAGTTCCAGGATCTGCTCCGCCGCCCGACGGCAGCAGTCCTCTTGTTCACAGATGACGGTTTTCATGCGCGTATCCTCATGAAAGGCGCTTCTTCCGGGCAAACTAAGCCGGAAAGGAGGGAGCGTCTTGGCAATCGTTCTGGTTCGGACTTTGATCATTTACTTCGCCCTGCTGCTGGCCATGCGGCTGCTGGGCAAGCGCCAGTTGGGCGAAATGGAGCTCTCGGAATTCGTGGTGGCTGCCCTGATCGCGGATCTGGCCTCCCACCCGCTGCAGGATATGGGGATCCCGCTCATTAACGGGCTGGTCCCCATCCTGGTGCTCTTCTGCTGTGAGGTGCTGATCGCCGGGCTGAGCCTGAAAAGCATCCGCCTGCGCAGTCTCATCTTCGGCAAGCCCAGCCTGCTCATCGTGAAGGGCCGGATCCTCCAGCGGGAGATGTTCAAAAACCGCTTCACCCTGGACGAGCTGATGCAGGAGCTGCGGGCCCAGGGCGTCAGCGATCTGAACAGCGTGGCCTACGGCATCCTGGAGACCAACGGCAAGCTGAGCCTGCTCCTCTCCCCGGCGGACAGTCCCGTCACCGCCGGGCAGCTGCAGGTGCAGACCCAGGACACGGGCTACCCCAGCATCGTCATCAGCGACGGGCGGGTGCTGGAGGCCAATCTTCGGCACCTGGGCTACGACCGTCTCTGGCTGAACAAGCAGCTGAAGGCCCACGGGCTCAGCTCCCCCGGGCAGGTCTTCCTCATGACCGCCAGCGACACCGGCGCGGTGTACTGCGCGGCGAAGGAGGGCGAACCGTGAGGCGGGAACTCTGGGCGGCGGGGCTGCTGCTGCTTCTCATCGCCGGGGCGATCTGGAACCTGCGCTGCGCCGACCGGCTCACCGGCAGGGTTTCGGACAGCTTAGACCGGGCGGAGCAAGCCGCCCGGCAAGGAGACTATGACAGCGCCCTGGAGGCGCTGGAAGCGGCCCGGGAGCAGTGGGACAGCCGCCGGGCCTATACCCAGGTCTTCTTCCGCCACCCGGACCTGGATGGGATCCAGGACGCCTTCTCCGCCCTGGAGCAGCTGCTGCGGCAGGAGGACGACGCCTGGCCCGCCGTGCTGAAGCTGCTGCGCTATCACCTGGAGACCGTGGACGAAATGGAGCACGTCTCCCTGGGGACTGTGTTTTGATACTAAAACCTGATAAGAAGGAGACAAGAATTTGCGAGTTGGGTTTGTGTCAGGCAAGGCGACGCCCGCAGCGCATAATGGAGATATATGGGCAAGGGCGGCAACGAAGCATGGCGCAAAGCCAGCCGCAAAGGCTGTCTAATTTCTATCAGGTTTTAGTATAATTACTGCTTTTCGGTGAGGAGTTTGGACAGTTCCTCCATGAAGGTGTTGATGTCCTTGAAGCTGCGATAGACCGAGGCAAAGCGCACGTAGGCCACCTCGTCCACGTCCTTCAGGCGGTTCATCACCATCTCGCCGATGGCGACGGTGCTGATCTCCCGCTCCAGATTGCTCTGCAGCTCCTGCTCGATCTCGTCGGCGATCTGCTCCAGGGTCTGGAGGGAGACGGGCCGCTTCTCGCAAGCGCGGACCATGCCGTTGATGAGCTTCACCTTGTCGAAGGACTGACGGCTGCCGTCCCGCTTCACCACCACCAGGGGCAGGCGCTCGATGATCTCATAGGTGGTAAAGCGCTTCTGGCAGGCCAGGCACTCTCTGCGGCGGCGGATGGTCGCCCCCTCTTCGGCGGGGCGGGAGTCGATGACCTTGCTCTCAGTATAAGCACAGAAAGGGCACTTCATTTCGTATCTCTCCTTTTGCAGCTTCCGCTTTTGTTCATAACAGAGATATTATATCACGTTCTCGGCACTTTTCCAAGAGGGAAAGCACTATTTCTTGTAGCCGGTGGCAAAATCCACCACATTCCGCAGGGGCTGGTCCGAGAGATGGGCCCGCAGATTGTCGCAGGAGATGTTGACCACCTGCTCCAGGATGTCCGCCAGATGGAAATTGCCGGCCACATGGGGCGTGATGAGCAGGTTCTCCAGCTCCCAGAGGGGACTGTCCGCCGGGAGCGGCTCGGTCTCGGCCACGTCGATGCCGGCGGCGGCAATCTGCCCCTCCCGCAGGGCCTGGGCCAGCACCTCCATGGACACGGCGCTGCCGCGGCCGCAGTTGATAAAGATCGCACTGTTTTTCATTGCGGCGAAGCGCTCAGCCGTATAGTAATGGAAGGTGTCCGCCGTGCCGGGCAGGATGGAGAAGATCACGTCCGCCTCCGGCAGCACTCGATCCAGCTCCGCGGTGAGGCAGAGCTCATCCACCCCCTCGGGGCAGGGGCCGCTCCGGCGCTTCACACCAATGACCCGGGCGCCCAGCGCCTTCACCTGCCGGGCATAGGCCAGGCCTATGTCCCCCAGGCCCACCACCAGGACCGTGGCGTCGCTCAGGGACGTGACCATGCCGGCGTCCCTCCAGGCGTGCTGCCGCTGGAAGTCCCGGTAGAGGTGCAGCTTCTTCATCAGGATCAGGGTCATGGCCAGGGCGTGCTCGGACACAGCCTTGCCGTAAGCGCCGGTGGCGTTTGTCAGGGCCGTGGAGTGGGCCAGGATGCCGGGCTTGATGTAGGGGTCGGCCCCGGCGGAAAAGAGCTGCAGCAACTCCAGCCGCTCCGAGGCGGCGATCCAGGCGGGAGGCGGGTTGCCGATGATGATCTGGGCGCTCTGCACCAGCTCGGGCGTCAGCTCCTTGCCGGGGGCGTAGGTGAAACGGCAGCCGGGCGCGGCGGCCTCCAGCTTTTCGCGATGGCGGGGCTCCAGCGCGAGATTGACGAGAATGTCTTTCATAAGATCCTGTCCTTTCTATTTATTTTTCTTTTTACAGTGTAAACCATCAGGGCGAGGAAATCAAGCGGAGCCCTTGTGAATTGCGGGACGGCATAACAAAAACCGCCCGTTGAACGGGCGGTTACAATCTGTTTTTGGGCGCAAAAACCTAAGGGGTCTCTATAACCCATTTTCTTGAATCAGTCGACAATGATCGGAAGCTCATCTTCCTCCAGCTCAACGCCGGAATCAGGATCAATGTTGGGTTTCGGAGACGTCTCAGCCGGCTCTTCGATCTCGCTCGGATCAATGGGAGTCAGCGGCGTGTCATCCAGGGGCAGCTCACCGGAATCGGGGTCCAGAACTACGCCTGGATCCTGCTGGCAGCCCCGCAGCAGGGCGATCACAAGAATGATCGCCACCACTGCGATCAGAGCCAGCAGGACCCATTTGGTCCTTTTCTTCATCAATCGTGCTGGATGGGCAGGGTATCGTCGTCATCCTCACCGCTGGTGACGATAACGTCGGTCCGCTCCAGGAGAGCGATCTTCAGCTCGGGGATCTCATACAGCTTCTTCATTTTGTGTGCCTCCACTTCTCTGCCAAAATTCGCCGCCGCAGTGGGACCACGGAACAGCATTGCAAATTGAATTCTCTTCCACGGTCTTGCCGCGGTTACGAAGTAGACATAACCATACAGGCTATGCTACATGTAGAATAGTACACCTTTCACGGGAAAATGTCAAGTACAATACTGAGAGTTTCCATAATTTTGTTTACATATTGTTACCAGTCTTTTTGAAGTTGTTACCATTTTTACGGTTGGATCTGAAGCTCGGAAGGACCGGGCGTCGGCGGTGGACGGCGAAGCAATTCACGGGAGGGGCAAGCGCCCCTACGGGCGCGAGAGGTGGACGGTGTGCCTTCCCCCCGCAGGGGGAATTTATTCGTCCGTCGCAAAGAGACCTCATCCGTCATCCGCCTCGCGGGAGATCGGCGGATGCCACCTTCCCCGTGCGCGGGGAAGGCATAGGGCCGCCGAGGGCGTCGGCCCCTACGGGCGAGGACGGGCGTTAGCGCGATCTACGGGAGGGGCAAGCCCCTCCCCTACGGCGAGGACGGGCGTTAGCGCGTATTCGGCGGGACAACGGGCGCAGAACGGGCGCAGGCGCGTAGGGAGCGATCCTCTGATCGCTCCGTAAACAGTAGCGCCGGGCAATGCCCTGCGAAACTTACGCTGGACGACGCCGAGCAATGCTCGGCGCTACGGCGGAGAACGTACGTGTGGCGGCTCCGCGGGACGCCGCAAGCCCCTCCCCCTGCGCGTCGCATTCGTGCCAAAAAATGCCGCCCGGCCGAAAGGCCGGGCGGCTGGGATGATACTGTTGTTTTCCGGGCTCAGGGCATGATGGGAAGCTCGTCCTCGTCCGGGCCGGGGAGCGTCGGATCCTCCTCGCCGGGATCCTCCCCCGGCGTCGGCGTGGGCTCGCTGCCCGGGTCGGGCGTCTCCTCGCCGCCCGGCTCCTGAGGCTCCGGCGTGGGGCTGGGCGCCGCGGACTCGCCCTCTGTGGACGTCTCCGCCGCCGGTTCCTCGGTTTCTGCGGGTTCCGGCGTCTCCGCCTCAGTCTCTCCGGGAGCTTCAGCATCCCCGACGGATTCCTCCGCGGGGGCAGGCTGCTGAGCCGGTTCTGTGTTTTTCGGATCTTCGCTGCCCCGGAGCAGGGCGACCACCAGGATGGTCGCCGCTGCCGCCAGGAGGATCAGCAGGATCCAGGGGAACTTGGATTTCATGTCTCAGGATCAGTTGCCAAAGTAGGCCTTGGCAGCCACGCCGTAGGCATACATGGCCTTGACCAGATTCACCAGATTCTCGTCGTCCGGGGTGTTCTTCAGGGTGCTGCGGATGTAGCTGAACGCGCTGTAGGTGCTCTCAAAGACCACATTGCCCTCGGCATCCTTGACCGTGAAGCGGTAGGCCACGTCAAAGCTCTTGGCGGGCACGTTCTTGGACTGGACGTAGATGTTCTTGCCGGACACGACAGGCGTGACTTCCTCCCCGTTGATGGTGAAGGTCAGGGTGCTCATATCCACGCCGGAAGCCAGCTTGTAGTACTGGCGGATCTTGATCTCGCTCTGCAGCTGCATGGTAGAGCCCACATAGGTGAGGACGTTATTATCATACACGACAGAGTTCGGGGCGTAATCTTCCAGATCCTCCAGCGTGAGTTCGGGCAGCTCGCCATAGAGCTCGGCCATGTTCGCCAGATTGTAGTTGTTGTACACCTGGGCGTAGTGGCCGAAGTCGCTGAGGGCCTTCAGCATTGTGACAAAATTCTCATTGGAGCTGTTGGCGATGTTCTTGTCGATGTAGTCCTGAGCCTTGTAGGTGTAGCCGTCGGGCAGGTAGTTATTGTGGTTGTCGAGCATGAAGAGCTGCGTGCCCTCACCGTCAAAGATCTTCACATTGATCTCATCATTGAACATCTTGGGCCCGAGGTTGAAGTCGAAGGCATAGACGTACACGCCCTTGCTGATCTTCACCTTGGTGGCGTTCTTCACCAGGATCTGTTCGCCGTTGACCTCAGCGTAAGCCTTCTTGTCGTTCAGGACCTTGGCGGGCAGGGTCAGATAGCACTTGGCGGCAAACTTCTCGCCGATGACCAGAGAGGTGCCGTAGACAATGGCGCCGGCTTCCGCAGTCATGGTGTCGGTGTACTCCACGCCGTCCAGGGTCACAGTGGCGGTGGCGATAATGGTGTTGTCCTCGCCGACCTCATAGGTGATCTCGCCAGTCAGCTGCACGACCTCGTCGCAGCGGTTGCAGCGGAAGGTGGCATAGGCCTCGGTCAGCTGGATATCCCAGACCCAGCCGGGCTCGGCCCAGTCATGGCCCAGAGCCGGGACTTCCACGCTCACCTTATCGGTGTATTCCACACCCTCAAATTCCACCATGGCCGTGTAGTTTTCCACGCCGGGCTCGGTGCAGGTGGGATCTTCCTTGAGGAGAGCGATGGCCGCATCCAAGACCACTTCGTCACCGCACTCGGTGCAGGTGAAGGTGGCGGTGGCGCTGGCGTGATCCTCGGCCCAGGTCCAGACGGGATCGCCGTAGGTGTGACCGGTGGCGGGGACTTCCTCGGTCCGGGTGTCGGTGTACTCCACGCCGTCCACCACGACGGTGGCGGTGTAGGTACGCACGCCGGGCTCGGTGCAGGTGGGCTCGGTGGTCACTTCGCTGGTGATCTCGGCCTCGTAGGTCTTGCTCACGCCGTCCTGCGGGCAGGCAAACACGGCGATGGCAGCGCTCAGATCATCGGCCCAGCTCCAGTGGGCCAGTTCGAACTCGTGCTCGTGATCGGAAGGCACAGCGCTGGAGCCGAGGAACACCAGCTCTTCGCGAGGCAGGGTCTCGTCCGCGTCAGCGTCGCGCTCGTTCTCCTCGTAGGTGGTGATCGCCACAGTGCCCACGCTGCTCTTATCGAACTTCAGCGTCAGGATGATGCCGTCGGCGGGGATGCCCTCCAGGTCGACCCAGGCCAGGACAAAGTGGCCAAGCTCCTCGACCTCGTTGAGCACGCCGGTGAACTGCGTGGCGGGAATGATCTCCAGCAGCTTCACGTTGACGGGATCAAAGGTGATGTCGATCTTGCCGTTGTAGGTCAGATCATCCGCGGTGATATAGACCACCACGTCGGTCTCGATCTTCTCGGGCTCCGCATCGCCGGGCAGCTGGATGCGGGCGAAGTCCAGACCGCCGCCGACAACCACGTCGTCGTCAACGGGCTCCTCAACGATCTCGTCGATGGGCTCTTCGTCCTCAATGGGCTCTTCCTCGTCGATGAAGGCGTCGGGATCAGGCTGGTTCGGGCTCATGTTCGGGCACTCGAGCAGGAACGGGCAGTTCTCGTCGAGCACAGCCTCGCTGTGGTCGGCAGCGCTGGGAATGGCGGCGCCGAAGTACGGGTTGACGCCCAGTTCGAACAGGCCGCCCACAGGCCACACGCCGTCGGCAAAGCTGCCCACGGTGTAGACGCTGCCATCGTTGTAGAGATCGTCCACCATGACCATATCGACCTTATTGGCGCTCATGTTGAAGCAGCTCCAGTAGAGGTTGATACCGTCATAGTACAGGGACTGGAAGTACCGCGTATCGCAGGTGACGCCCAGGCTGCCGATGGCGCTGGGAGTGAAGTTGGCGTAGTTGCCGTTATAGGGCAGGAAGCCGGCAGAGTAGATGGTACCGGCCTCGTCAACCAGGAAGACCCAGTCGGTATCGCCATAGATGGAGTGGTTGTACACTTCTTCATAGGCGATGCCTACCAGCCAGTTGCCGCCGGTGTATTTCTGGAAGTTGAACACGCCCAGGTAATCGCCGGTGGTGGCGTCGATGATGACCACATAGTAGGCATATACGCCAAGCAGGATGTTGGGTCCAAGGGACGGCGCCTGGCAGATGTCCATGTAACCGATACTGGAGGGGCCGATCTCATTCACGGACCAGTCTTCGGGATTCACGGTGTACAGGCTGGACACCATATCGCTGGAGTCAAAGGTGGCGCCGTACAGGGTCATGTTCTCGTCATAGGTGAGAGAGGCCATCTGCAGACGCAGGGAGTCCTCGGTGAGCATCGTGTAGTTGGGCAGGGTCTTCAGGTTGAATTCGGAGAACCAGACGGCGCCGTTCTCGTCCCAGACGATGCCGTTCAGCTCCTTATCCACGAACTTGACCTCAACCTCGGAGACGCCGAAGACCTCGGGATCCAGCAGAGAGGTGGCGGTGATCTCAACGGTGCCCTCGGCCACGCCGGTGACGAAGCCGTCCTGATCCACCACGGCGATGCTCTCGTCGGAGGAGGACCATGCGACCGCGTCGTCAATGCCCCAAGGCCGCACGTCCGCGCTCAGGCGGATGGTGCCGGTGCCGATGATCAGGGCCGGGTTGGGAGAAACGGTCACGGACTCGACCGTGGCGTTCTCCAGGTCGTCGGCAAAGTTGACCTTGTAGGTGGAGAGGTTCAGGGCGTAGTCATACACCTGGACCAGCAGGTAGGGGTACACTTCCTCGTCGCCGAAGATCTCCTTCAGGTCGAAGCTGTAGTACACTTCCTTGCCGCGGATGGTGTCTTCCACAGCGCCCTGGGCGTCCAGAAGCTCGCCCTCGTCGGTGAAGACGGCCACAGCCGCGATGAACTGGTTGTCGTGGGTGATGATCTCCAGGGTGTCGGCAGCGGGAGTCTCCTCCTCGCCCGGCTCCTCAGGCTCGGGACCGTCGTCCACGATCGGGGTCTCGTCGTCGCCCTCGTTGATCTCGGCAGCGGTGCCGGTCACAGGCAGCTCATAGTCGTCGCCGCCGGGCTCCTCGGTGGTGCTGCGGTAAACCTTGACAATGTCAGGAGCGGTATTGTCGATGACGAAGGGGATGGTCATCTCGGAACCGGCTCCCAGATCGTCCCAGCGGACCTCGCCGTCGGAGTTCATGTAGTACTCCAGGGCCAGCTGATAGTGGGCGGTGAGCTCATCGCCCTCCTTGAGCTCCTTGGGAGAGTAGGGGAAGCTGGCAGTGGTCGTAGTCTGCTGCCAGGTGCTCTGGTTCCGGTAGTAGTAGACAGCATAGCCGGGGCCGCCTGTCACTTCGGTGCCGGGCACCACGCGCTCATACTTGTCGGTCATGAAGAACCGGGAGGCGCCGGAGTTGCGGATCTGGGTAAAGCGGGCGCCATAGAGCAGATCATCGTTGTTCAGAGCGTTGCGCTCGGGGTGGTAGGTCTCATCATCCAGCAGCGGGTTGCCGCCGAAGAAATAGGTGCCGGAGTCGCCCTTGTACTTGACCAGGAAGGTCTCGACCTCCAGGGCGGCATCACCCAGGCCGTTCTGGCTGGGATCGGCATAGTACTGGTACGGATACCACTCTTCGCCGTCGCCGAACTCATACTTGTACTCCAGACGGGAGCCACGGTCAAACATGGTAGCGTCGGAGAATCTGCCGTTGAAGCCGAAGACGGGGATGGAGTGCTTCACGCCCAGGGCGCCGTCGCCGGTGTCGCCCTCACGGACGAAGAGGAAGCCCTCGATGTAGTTGCCGTTGAATTCGTCAGCGCCCAGGTCATAGGCAACATAGACGCCGATCTCAGCGGTCTCGCCGGCAGCCAGCTCCACAGCGGCGCCGTTGAGAGTCTCGAAAGCGATCTTGGCGTCGGCGGTGTCCACATTGCCGTCGCCGTCCAGATCAGCGTTCTGGAGGTTGTAGATCTCGATGGTGTCGTCAGCACACCAATCCAGCAGCAGCTGCGCGTCCAGACCGTTGGCTACGCCGTCGTTGTTGAAGTCCAGACGAATGTCGCCGGGCACGTAGTCCTCGCCGTTGACGGTCCAGGTGAGGTGCGCACGAACGGGAACGGTGTACTCGGTACGGAAGGCGCCGCCGTTGATCCACTGGGTGAAAAACTCGCCGTTGAGGTACAGGGACATGTCCTCTTCGGAGAAGTTAGTCACGTTGAAGGCGGTGTAGAAGCCGTTGTACACTTCGCCGAGCTCGACCTTGACCTTGCCGTCGGCAATGGAGTTCCAGGCGGATTCGGGAGCGGAATCGGGCAGAGCCACGACCTGAATGAGGGAGCGGGCGGTGATGGCGGCGTTCACGTCAGCCAGACCGGAGCCCTGCTTCATGATGGACCAGTAGTTGCCGGTAGCGGCCTCGCGCAGAGGCATGGAGGTGGACATCAGCAGAGACTGGGCGATGGCCCGGTCGCTCAAGCCGGTCTTCTCCACGAGGCCAGCCTCGCGGATGTACTGCTTCAGGACGGCCACCAGGCCGGCCACCTGAGGAGAAGCCATGGAGGTACCGGACATGATCTCATAACCGTCGGGAGAGGCCAGGCCGTTGACGGACCAGATGTTGCCGCCGGGGGCCGTGATCTCGGGCTTCATGGTCAGAGCGCCGTTGCCGCCCCAGGAGCTGAAGGAGCTCATGGTCTGGAACTCGTCGGTGGGAGTGCCCAGGTTGGAGACGCCCAGCTCCGCGCCGACGGTCAGGGTGCCCTCATAGTAGGTCACGCCGTTGGCTTCCTTCTCCTCGCCCAGCATGGCAAGCATGACGCCCTCGTTCTGGGTGATGGAGACGACAGGAACCGTGTAGGTGTAGCCGGTCAGGTTCATGCTGATGGAACCGGCCTGGTTGTTGAAGATGATGGTGGCGACGGCGCCCTGCTCCACGCTGGCGTTGGCCTTGGCGAAGAAGGAGCTGCTGCCGCGCATGCAGATGCCGATCTTGCCCTCCAGGATCTCGGAGCCGAGAGCGGCAAAGGCGTTGTCGTTGTAGTCGTTGTCACCCACGCCGGGACCCGGGATCAGGATGTAGCCGTACTCGCCGGCGATGCTGTTCAGAGGCTCGTTGCCGTAGCCGCTGGTCTCGGTGTAGAAGATCGGGCTGCCGTCGGGGGCGGTGATGTAGTAACCCACCTGGCCCTTGTTGTCCACGGAGGCCACGGACAGGGAGTTGTGGTAGGTCGCGGGAGAACCGCCGGTCTGGTAGTTCACGTCGTCGGCGTACAGATAGTTGGCGCCGGTGGTATCGTAAGTCCAGCTGTAGTTGTTGCCGGCGGAGTTGCACCACACAACGCCGAAGCGGGTCAGCTTGTCCAGGATCTCCGCATAGGTGGTGTTGGTGGTCATACCGGCGGAGGAGGAGCCCAGGGACAGGTTGACGGAATCGCAGCCCAGGGTCATGGCGTCCTCAATGGCGCACATGTAGTCGGAGTCGTAAGCGCCGCCGCCCTTGCCGAAGACCTTCATGATCAGCAGCTGAGCGTCGGGAGCTTCGCCCTGGGTCAGGACGGTGTCCAGAGCCTTGACATAGTCGTTGCCGCTGGGAATGTACTTGTTGGCAGCGGCAATGCCGGCCACGTGGGAGCCGTGCTCGCCCTGGCTGTCGTTGTCGTGGGTGATGTCGTAGTCATGATCCACATAGTTCACACCGTAGGGGACCTTGGGGTCGCGGTACACACCGTCCACGTCCAGCCACTGGGCAGCGTTCAGCTGATCCCAGACGGCGGCCACATCGTCCTCGGTCATGAGAACGATGGGGGTCTCGCGGGTCTCGTTCAGCTCGTCAATGGCGTACACAAAGGCGCCGGAATCAAAGGACTGGTGATCCGTGTCCAGGCCGGTGTCGACGATGGCGATCCTGCTGCCGGCGCCGGTGTATCCCAGGTTCCAGGCGGCGGTGGCGCCGGTCATCTCAGCGGCGGTGGCGTTCTCCACCTCGTCCTCCGTGGGGAAGTACTGCAGCTCGAAGACAACATCCTTAACACCGATCATGTTGCGGATGTCCTCCACAGCGCCGTAGGGGACGTAGGCAGAGATCATGTTCCCCGCCAGGGTGATGTTCCAGACGACGTCCAGGGGAGCGCCGCCGAGAACCTCCGCGGAGATTCGATCGGCCATGGCATCCTGCTCGGCTCTCAGGCCGGCACGATAGCCAGCGGCATTGGCGGGGGCGTAGCCCGCGTCGATGGCGGACAGGCCGTCCAGCACGATGGATACGCGGACGAGCTCGTCGTCAGCGTAGCTGGGCTCTTCCTCTTCCAACGCTTCGTGGGCAAAGGGGAGCCGCTCGGAAATGATGTCGTTGTCGACCTTCTCAAACGAGAGCTCGACACCGGTGCCGCGGGTCTCCTCGACGGGCTCTTCGACGGGTTCCGCAGGCTCGTTCTCTCCGTCGAGAGCGAAGCCGGTGGTACCCAGGGAGAGGACCATCGCGAAGGCCAGCAGCAAGGACAGGAAGTTTCTCCAAGTCCTTCTCATGCTTCTTTCCTCCTTTAAAAATACTTTATATAAGGTGTCTCCACTTTATATACCTGCTATGTTAAAGCAAGCCTCAATAACGCTCCTGCCGCGGTTTCCGCGGTCTGGGCGGAAGCTCGCAGCGCCCCTCCGGCTCCGCGCGCTCCACGCCCGGCAGCCGCCGCAGCGTCTCCAGCTCCCCGGGGTCCGCCGAAAAGGACAGCACCGGCGCGCTCCGCAGCCGGGTCACCGGCCCCAGAGGGCGGCCCAGAGCCTCCTCCGCGGCGGCGAGCACCGTCTCCGGATCCGCCTCCGGCGTCAGGCGCAGCCGCACCCGGATCTGATCGTTCCGCATTTCGCAGCCGGCCGCCGTCAATGGGTCGCCCTCTCCAGCAGCCGAAGAGCAGGCTCGCTCTCCTCCGGAAGCTCCGGCTCTGTCCAGGCGAGGCTCCCCTCGGTCAGCATGGGCCAATAGACCTCGGCCACCAGCTTGGAGCGAGCCACCTGCTCCCAGTCCACGTCCAGCGGCGCTTCAAAGGACGCACAAAACTCGTACTGCGCCTCCTGGGCGCCGTCCTCGCTGTCCTCCGCGGGCAGGAGATAGTAGAGATAGATCCACTCGAATTCCCCGTTCAGCTCGTAGCGCAGGAAGGCCAGCTGCCCTTCCACGGAAAAGCGGTCCAGCTCATTCTCCCGGCAGAAGTTGAAGCAGTTCACCCAGCGCCTCCGGCTCCACTGGCAAAGGCCGAAGAAGTTGCCGGTGTCGTCAATGGCCCGGGGATCGAAGCCGCTCTCCCGATCCATGTTCGCCAGGATCGCTGCCACCGCCGAATCCGGCAGGTCCAGCTCGTCCCGCAGGAAGGCGGTGATCCGGACAAGATTTGCCTCGCGCTCCTCCGGACTCAGGGACTCCCGCTCCTCCGGCTGGAAAAACTCGGGAACCGAGAGGGCGCTGGCAGATTGGGGGAAAAAGCAGCAGAGGAAGGCGCACAGCAGCAAAAACGACGCCAAGCGGCGCAGCGTTTTCAGCTTCAATCCGGTATGCCCCCCTCTCTGTGTATCGGAGGCTACAAACACCCCACAATACAAAAACATATGTGTAGTCAGTATAGCGTTTTCCGGCACTTTTGTCAACGCAAAACAGACTGTCAAAAACAGAAGTTCCGCGGTGTTTCCACCCCGGAACTTCTGGTAAAATGTCACGAAAACGATTACGTATTTTCCATTTCCTGTATATTATCCTCTTTTTTGCCCCCGAAAAGAACTTTTTCGGACCGTCCCGCGCCGCTTCAGAAATCCAGCTTCTCCAGCTCGATCAGCGCCAGGATGTAGACCTTCAGGGCTTCCAGCAGCCAGTCCTTGCTGGCGGCCTCGTCCACGCCGTGGATGGGACCGGCAAAGGCCGGCGCCGGGCGCTCGGGATGCTCGGGGCCGAAGGAGACGGCGTTGGGGAAGTCCCGGGCGTAGGTGCCGCCGCCGATGGTATAGGGCTTGGCGTTCTCCCCGGTGACGGCGTTGTAGGCGTCGATGCAGACCTGCACCGCGGGATTGTCCAGACTCATGTAAAAGGGCTCGGCGTCCCGGTCCACGGTGACCTCCGCCAGGTCCCCGGCCAGGGCCTGGACCGCGGCGGCGATCTTCGCCCCGCTGGTGTTGGTGGGATAGCGGCTGTCCAGAGTCTGGAACACGCGCCCGTCCTCCACGCCGATGACGCCGCCGATGATGGTCAGCGGCTCAAAGAGCCCGTCGTCCGCCTGGACGCCCAGGCCGCTGCCGTCCCAGGCGCTGTGGAGGCGCTGCAGCAGCTCCAGCATCCGGCGCTCGTTCTCGTCTCCCACGCCGTTTGCCAGCAGGTAATCCACCAGCACGCCGATGGCGTTGACGGTGCCCTTGGGCAGGGAGGCGTGGCCGCCCAGACCCGTGGTGCAAACCCGCCAGAGGCCGGGCTCCAGCTGCTCCACGGTCACCCGCTGGGCGTTCTCCAGATGCGCCGCCTCCACGGTGGCCTCGGCCTTGTCGGGGATGGCGTTGGCCACGATGCCGCCCTTGATGTCCCGGATCCGGTGAAGTGGGAGCTTGAAGAGGATGCGGCCGTGATAGATGCCCTTCTCCCCGTTGCAGAGGGGAAAGTTGGCGTCGGGACTGAAGCAGAAGAGGGGCGCGGGGTAGTTGGCCAGATAGTACTCCACGTCGCCCATGCCGGTCTCCTCATTGGCGCCCAGCAGAGCGCGGATCGGGTACTTCAGGGGGATGTTCCGCTCCTTCAGGTATTTGAGGGCGTAGAGGCAGAGGACGCTGGGGCCCTTGTCGTCCATCACGCCCCGGCCGATGATCCAGCCCTCCCGCTCCCGCATGGTAAAGGGATCGTGCTCCCAGCCGTCCCCGGTGGGGACCACGTCCAGGTGGGTGATGGTGGCCAGATACCGGTCCTCGGCCCCCTGGCCCAGCTGGGCGTAGCCGATCTTGTCGGCGCAGTTCACGGCCTGCAGGCCCAGCTCCCGGGAAATCTCCAGCCCCAGCTCCAGGGCCGCCTTGGGTCCCGGGCCGAAGGGCGCGCCGGGGGCGGCCTCCCCTTCCACGCTGTCCACAGCCACCAGGCGGGCAATGTCCCGGAAGATGGCACTCTCGTTTTCCTTCACGAACAGGTCCAGATCGCGACGCAGCTCTTCGTTCATACGCTTGCTCCTTCAATTATCATTATTGTTGGTATCGTTGGGGTCTTCCCTGCTCTCGCCGGAGGGGGCTTTGTTCTTCTTGGCGGCCTTGAAATCCGGCTCCGTGCCGTCCAACAGCCGGCGGATGTTGCCCCGGTGCTGGAAGATCGCCAGACACATGGCAAAGGCGGCCAGCACGATCTTGGGCGTGCCCACGCCGAAAACGACGGAGAGCACCGTGATGGCCAGGCAGGCCGAAACGGAGCCCAGAGAGACCTTCTTGCTGAGGACGGCCACGATCAGGAACACGGCGATGATGCCCACGAAGACCTTCCAGTCGATCATCAGGCCCAGGGCCGCGCCCACGGAGATTCCCTTGCCGCCCTTGAACTTGTGGAACACCGGGAAGCAGTGGCCCACCATGCAGCAGATCCCGCCCAAGGCCAGGCCCAGGTCCTGCAGCAGCAGCTTGCCCAGCAGGCAGGCCAGCACGGCCTTCAGCATATCGCAGCCCAGGGTCACGAAGCCCATGCCCCAGCCGTAGACCCGGGCCATGTTGGTGGCCCCGGCGTTGCCGCTGCCCTTGCTTCGCACATCCCCGCCCAGGGCCAGGCGGGAGAGCAGGATCGAAACGCTCATGGAGCCCAGCAGATAACCGGCCAGGGCGATGAGCGGGTATTTCCAAATGTCCATAGTCACCTCCGCCGAGAGAGATCGCCCCCAGGAGAACAGAAGCAGATAAATGTATTATAGACCCCCTGTCCGCGCTTTTCAAGGGAGGGCTTCGTCAGTTTTCAGATTATTCAAATCTTTGAAGTAAATCCACGGCTCCCGGTCCGGCGGCGGCAGGAAGAAGCGCAGCCTCTCCCCGCTCTCCGGATGGCGGAAGCCCAGGCTGCAGGACCAGAGGGCCAGGGGCCAGGGGTCCTCCCGGATGTCGTACTTCCGCTCCCCCGCCAGAGGCCAGCCGTGGGCGGCGAACTGGCAGCGGATCTGATGGGTGCGCCCGGTGTGCAGCCGGATCCGCAGCAGGCTCAGGCCCTCCGCCGCGTCCAGCCGCCGATAGTCCAGCAGGGCCTCCTGCACGTCCTTGCCCGGCTCTGTCACCACAAAAGTCATTTTCCGGGCCTTGTCCCGCCAGAGCAGGTCCCGCAGGCTCCCCTCCGACCGCGTCAGCCCGTGGACCGCCGCCAGATATTCCTTTTCAAAGCTCCCCTCCCGGATCTGCCGGGAGAGCTCGGAGGCCGCAGCCGCGGAGCGGGCCAGCACCATCAGGCCCCCCACCACCCGGTCCAGCCGGTGCACGGTGCGCAGCTCCGCCCCGGGATCGCCCAGCTGCTGCCGCAGCAGCTCCGGCAGACCGCCGGGCTCGTCCGTGGACAGGACCCCAGCGGGCTTCACGCAGACCAGGATCGCCTTGTCCTCATGCAGGATCTCCATGCTTCCGCTCCTCCCCTTGCTTTCCATATTTTATATAGTAGCACAGTCTTGGCTCTTTGCAAACGGCGGATTTCGTGATAAAATGAAAAAAATGTTTGTTTTCGGAGGTCGCGCCGAATGGAGAACGCTTTCACGCCCCCCTGCCCTTACTACAAAAAGTGCGGCGGCTGCCAGCTGCAGGCCCTGCCCTATGCCGAGCAGCTGCGGAAAAAGACGGGCCTCTGCATCTCCCTGCTGGGGAAGTTCGGCCACGTGGAGCCCATCTGGGGCATGGACGAGCCCACGCGCTACCGCAACAAGGTCCACGCCGCCTTTGCCCTGGACAATCGCCGGAAGGTAGTCTGCGGCATCTATCAGCCCGGCAGCCACGCCATCGTCCCGGCGGAGGACTGCATGATCGAGGACGCCGCGGCGGACGCGGTGATCCGGACCATCCGCGCCATGCTCCCGGCCTACAAGATCAAGGTCTTTGACGAGCGCAGCGGAACCGGCTGGCTGCGGCACGTGCTGGTGCGCCGGGGCTTCGCCACCGGGGAGCTGCTGGTGGTGCTGGTGGCGGTCTCCCCCATCTTCCCCACCCAGAAGCCCTTTGTGAAGGAGCTGACGGAAAAGCACCCGGAGATCAAAAGCGTGGTGCTGAACCTCAACGATCGCTTCGGCCCCGTGGTGCTGGGGACCCGGGAGAAGCTGCTCTACGGCCCGGGGACGATTGAGGATGTGCTCTGCGGCCATCGCTTCCGCATCTCCCCCCGCTCCTTCTATCAGGTGAACCCGGTGCAGACGGAAAAGCTCTACCGCTGCGCGGTGGACTTCGCCGGCCTGACCGGGAAGGAGACGGTGCTGGACGCCTACTGCGGCATCGGCACCATCGGCATCACCGCCTCCGAGAAGGCCAGACAGGTCATCGGCGTGGAGCTGAACCGGGACGCGGTGCGGGACGCCATCGTCAACGCCAAGCTCAACGGCCTCAAAAACTGCTGGTTCACCGCCGGGGACGCCGGGGAGTACATGGAGCAGACCGCCCACAGCGGCCTGCGGCCCGACGTGGTCTTCCTGGACCCGCCCCGCGCCGGCAGCGACGAGCGCTTTCTCCGCTCCCTGCTGAAATGCGCCCCCGCCCGGGTGGTCTACGTCTCCTGCGACCCCAAAACCCTGGCCCGGGATCTGGAAACGCTCACCCAGGGCGGCTACCGGGTGGAGAAGATTCAGCCCGTGGATATGTTCCCCTGGACGGAGCATGTAGAATCAGTTGTGAAACTCACTCGAGCCGGGTTGTGACTAGGGAATTACTGTTATTGGATTGAGTAATCAGCAGTGTACCAGAACGGAGACCACTATGGATATTCGCAAAATCGATCAGATGAACCGAAAAGAAATTGATGATTTTATTATTTGTCAATGGTTTTCTTTGCAGATGGTATTACACGGAGAAAGCGTTGACCTTGGTGCCGCAGATGGCTGGTACGCTGTTCAAGAAGATGAAATCGTCGGATTGATCACCTATCGCATACTTGACGACAGGATGGAGATCCTTTCTCTTGACAGCCTTCACGAACAGCATGGAGTAGGAACCGCATTGCTGAATATGGCCATATCTTATGCCAGAAATGGCGGAATTTCAAAAATCACCCTGATAACAACAAATGACAACCTTCCTGCCCTTCGGTTTTACCAAAAACGTGGATTTGATATGTCCAGACTCTTTTGTAATGCTGTGGACCTATCACGAAAGCTGAAGCCGGAAATACCGTTATTCGGGATAGGCGGTATTCCGTTGAAACACGAAATAGAACTTGAGATGAATCTATGACAAATACGGTATCCAGACATGTTTCCTTGTACCAACGAGGGATTTGGGTTAGTAGTTTCATTTCCTCGCGCCACGTAGAATCAGTTGTGAAACTCACTCGAGCCGGGTTGTGAATACAGGATTACTGTTACCGAGTAGGTGGGGTGATGAGTATGAAATACAGTATTGTTGATGGATCGGAAAAAAAGAACATTGATGAAGTCATCCGGCTGCTCAGAATGACGTATTGGGCGGATAAACGTCCGGCTGAGCAAATCGAAAAGTCTATGAAGAATTCATCGTGCTATGGTGTGCGGCTTGATGACGACGAAAAGCTTGTCGGTTTTGCACGTGTTATCAGCGACTATGCCACGACCTATTATCTGTGTGATGTGATTATTGATACGGACTATCAGCACAAGGGACTGGGAACTGCGCTGGTGTCATATATAGAATCCCTGCCGGAATATACCGGTCTTCGTGGGATTCTGATTACAAGAGACGCGCATGATCTGTATCGAAAATTCGGGTACGAAGTGCTGAACAGCCGTGTTATGGTCAAGGCGCTGAATTGCTGAAGGAAATATTTCAGCTTGTCGGCATGTTCCCGCGCATATGCTTTTGTGGATATGTTCCTGACCGCATTTCTGCGAACAGGTGCGAAGGATGACTATCTATTTCTCTTCCTCGTGCCACGTGGAATCCGTCGTGAAGCTCGTCCGCAAAGGGCAGGGAGCAGATCGTCAATAAGATCCAAATTAAGATATTGGATGAGCTCGGCTACGATGTGGAGCTGACATATAAGAAGAAGGCAGCCGAATGAGGCTGCGGCAAATCTGAATTTGTGAGGAACAGATATGAAAACAATATATCTGATCGGCGGTACAATGGGCGTCGGTAAAACGACGGTGAGTCAGCAACTGAAAAAGAAGTTGCCG
>CACYLY010000054.1 GCA_902775355.1 Oscillospiraceae bacterium | reverse complement strand
CAGATGGGCAAGGGCGCGGAGCACTACATCCGCACCGGCCGCGCCCGGCAGATCAGCCGGGAGGAGGCCAAGGAGATCATCCTTCGGGCCGAGGAAAACGGCCTCATGCACGACATCCCCAACATCGAGGAGGCCGGCGACAGCGCCGCCATCTGCAACTGCTGCGCCTGTGCCTGCTTCGGTCTGCGCGTGGGCCTGATGTTCGGCGCCCGGGACGCCATCCGCTCCAACTTCCAGGCGGAGGTGGACGAGGCCAAGTGCGTGGCCTGCGCCCAGTGCGTGGAGGTCTGCCCCGCCAACGCCCTGAAGCTGGGCCAGAAGCTCTGCACCACCGTGAACATCGCCCCGGCCAACTATGTGAAGCTCTCCGAGCACATCGTGTCCAAGAAGGCCTGGAACCCGGATTACCGGGAAAACCGGGAGGACGTGGTGCCCACCGGCACCGCCCCCTGCAAGGTGGCCTGCCCGGCCCACGTGCCCATCCAGGGCTACCTGAAGCTGGCCGCCCAGGGCCGCTATAAAGAGGCCCTCGAGCTCATCAAGACCGAGAACCCGCTGCCCGCCGTCTGCGGCCGCATCTGCAACAAGCGCTGCGAGGCCGAGTGCACCCGCGGCGGCGTGGACGAGGCTGTGGCCATCGACGAGGTCAAGCGCTTCATCGCCGACCATGACCTGCAGAGCGAGCACCGCACCGTGCCCAAGATGGTCAACCAGACCGGCAAGCCCTTCACCGAGAAGATCGCCATCATCGGCGCCGGCCCCGCCGGCCTGAGCTGCGCCTACTACCTGGCCCTCAAGGGCTACCCCGTTACCGTCTTCGACCGCAACCCCGCCCCCGGCGGCATGCTCACCATGGGCATTCCCAACTTCCGCCTGGAGAAGGACACCCTGAACGCGGAGATCGACATCATCCGCGAGATGGGCGTGGAGTTCCGCTGCGGCGTGGAGGTCGGCAGGGACGTGACCATCCAGGAGCTGCGCGAGCAGGGCTACAAGGGCTTTTATCTGGCCATCGGCGCCCAGAAGTCCGCCAGGATCGGCGTCTCCGGCGAGGAGCTGGAGGGCGTGCTGGGCGGCGTGGACTTCCTGCGGGAGGTCAACCTGGGCCATGAGGTCAAGCTGGGAAAGAACGTGGCCGTCATCGGCGCGGGCAACGTGGCCATGGACGTGTGCCGCACCGCCGTGCGTCTCGGCGCCGAGAACACCTATATCATCTACCGCCGCTCCCGGGACGAGATGCCCGCCGACCCCGAGGAGGCCGCCGAGGCCGAGGAGGAGGGCGTGGAATTCAAGTTCCTCAACGCCCCCGTGGAGATCCTGGGCGAGGACGGCAAGGTCAAGGCCCTGAAGGTGGAGCGCATGACCCTGGGCGAGCCCGACGAGAAGGGCCGCCGCAAGCCCGTGGGCACCGGCGAGTTCGAGGAGATCCCCGTGGACACCGTCATCGGCGCCATCGGCCAGCGGGTGGACTGGGGTACTCTGGACCTGGGCGAGTTGAAGCTGGACAAGAAGGGCCTGGCCGAGGCCGATTCCCTGACCTACCAGACTGCCCAGCCCGATATCTTCGTGGGCGGCGACTGCTACACCGGCCCCAGCTTTGCCATCAACGCCATCGCCGCCGGCAAGGAGGCCGCGATTTCCCTGCACCGCTTCGTCCATCCCGGCCAGACCCTGACCATGGGCCGCGACCGCCGCGTCTACCGCGCCCTGGACAAGGAGCACGTGCAGCTCACCGTGGGCAGCTATGACAAGGAGCACCGCCAGGAGCGGGGCTACAACAAGGAAAAGGCCAAGACCTTCTCCGACGCCCGGGTGACCTTCACCGAGGAGCAGGTCCGCAAGGAGACCGCCCGCTGCCTGGGCTGCGGCGCCACCAAGGTGGACCCCTATCTCTGCATCGGCTGCGGCATCTGCACCACCCGCTGCAAGTTCGACGCCATCCACCTGAAGAAGGTCCGCGACTGGCACGCCGGGTCCTTTGAGACCATGCCCATCAAGGCTGCCGCGGGTCTGGTGAAGAAGGCCGGCAACATCGTCAAGAAGGCGGTTACCAAGTAATGCACGAGCTCGGAATCTGCGACGCCCTGCTGAAAATGGTGCGGGGCATCATCCAGGACGAGGAGCTGGAGTCCGTGGAGCGGATCACCGTGGAGATCGGTTCCCTCAGCGGCGTGGTGCCCAAGTACATGGCCGACTGCTGGGTGGCCGTCTGCGACGGGACCGAGCTGGAGCAGACGGAATTCGTCATTGAGGAGCTGGCCGGCACCGCCAAGTGCCTGGACTGCGGCATGGAATTCACCGCAAATCTGAACGATCTGACCTGCCCGGGCTGCCGGAGCAAGAAACTCCTGCCCCTCACCGGCCGGGACCTGACCCTGAAGGAGATCCTGGCTTCCTAACGAAAAAAACACCGTGAAAACCGAGGTTTTCACGGTGCTTTTTTCTGGTTTTTAGTTTTTAGCCTCTGGCTTTTGGTTTCTGGTTTTTAGATCGCAAGGGCGGCCGGGGCTCATGCCGACATATCGTCTATGCCGTAGGGGAGGGGCTTGCCCCCTCCCGCCGTCTCGCACCGACGCATCGTCCCGCGCCGTAGGGGCGCTTCACGAAGCGCCCGTCGTCTCGCGCCGACGCATCGTCCCGCGCCGCGCCCGTAGGGGCGACCTTTGGTCGCCCGCGGATACGGTATAACCCCTTCTGCGTGAGACGCCGGGCGACACCTCCCCCGGTGGGGGAGGCAAGTACGTTCCGTCCGTCGCCGTAGGGGCGCTTCACGAAGCGCCCGCCGTCTCGCGCCGACGCATCGTCCCGCGCCGTAGGGGCGACCTTTGGTCGCCCGCGGAGGACGGTACAACCCCTCCGTCGTCCGCCTCGCGGGGGATCGGCGGACGACACACCCAAGACCCCTTGCACAGGGGAGGTATAATCGCCGAGCAATGCTCGGCGCTACGGGAAAGATCCTTCGACTCGGCCTGAAGGCCTCGCTCAAGATGACAGCTTAGAGGGTGCCTAGGCGTCCGGCGATGGCCGGCGCCGTTTCCTGTCACGCGGACGGAAAAACCTTTGCCTGGATCCACTTGGCGACCCGGGCGCAGGGCAGCTCCACCAAGCGGCGGAAGAGGGCCGAGAGCAGCAGCACCGCCGGCAGCGTCCCCAGCAGGGTCAAAGCCGTCAGCAGGGGATAGGACTGCAGCCCCGGCCGGTCCAGCAGCAGGAAGAGGCCGGTGCCCAGGCTGAAGAGGACCGGCATGTGGACCAGATACAGGCTGAAGCTGATCTTCCCCATCCATTGGGGCGCCCGCCGGGAGAGCAGGCCCTGCAGCCCCGGCGAGAGGCAGAGCCCGGTGACCAGCATCCCGGCCCCCATCACATGCCAGAAGGCGAAGGGCTCCGTCAGCAGGACGGGGGTGTTCAGCAGGCCATAAGCGCCCTCCGGAGTGAAGAAGGTGGGATAGGCCCCCAGCAGCAGGCCCAGCAGGATCAGCAGGGCCCCGGAGATCGGCCGGGAGGGGAAGCGCCCGTCCCAGACCAGCCTTGCCAGCAGCACGCCCAGAGGGAAGCAGCCGTACATGGCCCAGCGCAGACCCAGCGGCAGACCGACGGCGAAGAGCAGCGGACAGAGGAGATAGAGCAGCTTCGCCCGCTCCCGGCTCAGCTCCGCCAGCAGCGCCGCCAGACAGTTGCCATAGAACAGATAGCAGACAGACCAGAGCACGCCCACAAACTTCTCGCTGCCCACAAAGCACAGCCGCACAAAGGACTCCATGAACAGAGAGCGGACCGTGTAGATATCCTCCGCGTACCAGTTGGAGGCCCAGTAGAGCCCGTAGCGCTCGGCAAAGGCCAGATTGGTCATCAGGCCCAGGCGCAGCATCAGCAGCACCAGCGCGGAGATGGCGAAGACCGGCGGCGTCAGGCGCAGGTAGCGGTGCAGCAGCTGCCGGGGGAGCAGCCGATAGAGCGGGCTTTGGGGCCTCTCGCCGCCGAAGCGGCCCCAGGCGGCCACGAAGCCGGCCATGACGAAGAACACGCAGACCCAGAAGTTCCCGTTCACCAGCACGGCCAGAGGGGACTGAGCCAGGGCGATCCCCAGGGGACCGACGCCGCCCTGCTCGGTACCGTAGAGCAGCACCGGGTAGAAGCAGCCGGCGAAGTGGTGGGCAAAAATGGCAAGACAGGCCAGACCCCGCAGACCGTCGATCCAGGGGAGCCGTTTTCGCTCCTGCCCCATATCCTCACCGCCTTTCTATTTCCCTATTCTACCACAGACCGCGGCCCGGGGCAATTCTTTGTTGAAAAGCCGGGCGGAAAACGCTATACTGTTCTCAAGATATCAGGAAAGGCGGTACGGACCATGACGGATTACCAGACGCTGCGGGAGCAGCTGAAAAGCCTGATCGAGGGGATCCCCTATCAGACGGCCAACCTGGCCAACGCCTCGGCCCTGCTCTGGCAGGAGCTGGGGGACCTGAACTGGGCGGGCTTCTACCTGGCGCGGGACGGCGCTCTGGTGCTGGGGCCCTTCCAGGGGAAACCGGCCTGCATCCGCATCCCCTGGGGGCGGGGTGTCTGCGGCACGGCGGCGGCGACGGGCCAGACCCAGCGGGTGGAGAACGTCCACGATTTCCCGGGACATATCGCCTGCGACTGCGCCTCCAATTCCGAGCTCGTGGTGCCCATCCGCTTCGGGGGCCGGGTGGCGGCGGTGCTGGACATCGACAGCCCCTGCTTTTCCCGCTTCACCGAGGAGGATCAGGCGGGGCTGGAGGGCTTCGCCGCCATCCTGGAGGAAGCCTGGGGGAGCATGTCATGATCCGGAGGATCGACTTTGCCCGGGCCAAGGCCCTGCTGGACGTGCGTCCCGAGGCCGTGCTGCTGGACGTGCGGGAGGAAGAGGAGTATATCACCGGCCACGCTGCCGGCGCCCAGCTCCTGCCCCTGGACGAGCTGAACGACGAGAGCGCCTCGGAGCTGATTCCGGAAACGGACACCCCGGTGCTGGTCTACTGCCGCTCCGGGGCGCGCAGTCACGCAGCGGCCCTGCGGCTGGAGGAATACGGCTATGAGGAGATCTACGACCTGGGCAGTCTGGTGGGCTGGCCCTACGGGCTGGAATGAAGGGAATAGAACAAGTTTTTGTTGCTTTTTTCGCGAAAACGGGTATAGTAAAAACAGGGTCAGGAAAGCCATTCACAACACCGGACATTGAAACAGGAGGGACATGTATGGGTAAATTCGTCGTAAAGGAAACCAAGGCCGGCTTCCGCTTCAATCTGCTGGCCACCAACGGTCAGGTCATCGCCGTCAGCGAGACCTATTCCAGCGAGGACGCCTGCCTCAAGGGCATTGAGAGCGTCCGCAGCAGCTGCCTGGGCTCTGTGGAGGATCAGACGGTGGAGAACTTCGAGGTCCAGACCCATCCCAAGTTCGAGGTGTATCAGGACAAGGCCGGCGAGTTCCGCTTCCGCCTGAAAGCCAAGAACGGCCAGATCGTCGCCACCGGCGAGAGCTACAAGCAGCTGGCGAGCTGCCTCAACGGTGTGGACAGCATCAAGCGCAACGCCCCCGAGGCCGAGGTGGTCAAAGAAGAGCCTCTGCCGGAGGTGGTGAAGCCCGGCGTCAAGAAGCCCGAGAAGCCCGATTCCATCAAGGAAGAGATCATGTAAGCTTCGGCACAGCCACAAGAGAGAAGGAGAGGGGGAAAGCCCTCTCCTTCTCAGACTGTAGACAGAGTACGAAGACAGCCTTCCGAAACGCATGGGGGGATTGTGAAGGGGGGAGGGTATGCCCCCCTTCACGTTCAATCCTGCAAAAAAGGAAACTATTTCGGAAGTTTCCTTTTTTGCTTTCAAGTTGTCGACACCTCGTCGACAACTTGAGAAGGAGAGGGGAAAGCGCCCTCTCCTTCTTCTTTTCTAATTCCTGTTGACAAAATAGGAATTAGAGCTTATCATAAGCACATCTTTTTGAAAGGCGGCGCTGAGAGATGGTCCTGCCGGGCAGACGATGTAACACTCCTCCGAAAGCGACGAACATATACTGTTTTTGAGGAGGAATCATCATGTCTAAAATCTTTACATCCGTAGATCAGCTCATCGGCAGGACCCCCTTGCTGGAGCTTGTACGCGTGGAGAAAAAGCTGGGCCTGGAGGCCCGGATCCTGGCAAAGCTGGAGGCCTTCAACCCCGCCGGCTCCGTGAAGGACCGGGTGGCCCTGGCCATGATCGACGAGGCGGAGAAGCAGGGAAAGCTCCGGGAGGGCTCCGTGATCATCGAGCCCACCTCCGGCAACACCGGCATCGGGCTCTGCTCCGTAGCCGCCGCCCGGGGCTACCGGGTCATCATCGTGATGCCGGACACCATGAGCATGGAGCGCAGGCTCCTCATGAAGGCCTACGGCGCGGAGCTGGTGCTCACCGACGGGGCCAAGGGCATGAAGGGAGCCATTGAAAAGGCTGACGAGCTGGCGGCGCAGATCCCCGGCAGCTTCATCCCCGGTCAGTTCGTGAACCCCGCGAACCCCGCCGCCCACCGGGCCACTACCGGGCCGGAGATCTGGGAGGACAGCGACGGGAAGGTGGACATTTTCGTTTCCGGCGTGGGCACCGGCGGCACGGTCACCGGCGTGGGCGAGTATCTGAAGAGCCGGAATCCCGCGATCCGGGTGGTGGCGGTGGAGCCCGCGGGCTCACCGGTCCTCTCCGGCGGCAAAGCCGGGCCCCACAAGCTCCAGGGCATCGGCGCGGGCTTCGTGCCGGAGGTGCTGAACACCGCCGTGTACGACGAGATCCTCCCCGTGGAGAACGAGGACGCCTTCGCCGCCGGCCGGCTCCTGGGCAAGACCGAGGGCGTGCTGGCGGGCATCTCCTCCGGCGCGGCGCTCCACGCGGCGATCCAGCTGGCGAAGCGCCCGGAGAACCGGGGCAAGACCATCGTGGTCCTGCTGCCGGACACCGGGGACCGCTACCTCTCCACCGCGCTCTTCGCGGAGGAATAAAGACCTCTCTTCTCCCGATCCGCTTCTATTTCGGAAGCGGGTCGGGAGTTTTTGTTTTTCCCGGCGTCGGCGGATGGCGGCGCGGGCGGGTCGGCGGGAGGGGACAAGCCCCTCCCCTACGGCGGAGGACGGAGCGCGGGCGCGGATCGGCGGGAGGGGACAAGCCCCTCCCCTACGGCAGAGGACGGAGCGTTGGCGCGGATTGGCGGGCGCGACCTGAAGCGCCCCTACGGCGGGGGCGCATGGCGGCGGGCCGCGTAGGGCGCGATGCCCTCATCGCGCCGCAGATCACGCACACGTGCGCGGATCGGCTGGCGACCAAAGGTCGCCCCTACGAGGCAGACGCATTCCTTCGTTCATGCCTTTGCTGATTCAATTCCCTGCATCGGCAGTTGACAGAGTGGGGGCGGGGCAGTATAATCAAGCAGATTTTTCAGCGAAACGGAGAGAAACAGCAATGAGCTATGAAATCATACAGCGTCAGGACCCGGAGGTCTACGCCTCCATGATGCGGGAGCTGGAGCGGCAGCGGGACCATATCGAGCTGATCGCCTCGGAGAACTTTGTCAGTCCCGCCGTGCTGCAGGCCATGGGCAGCCACCTGACCAACAAATACGCCGAGGGCTACCCCGCCGCCCGGTACTACGGCGGCTGCCAATATGTGGACGAGATCGAGACCCTGGCCATCGAGCGGGCCAAAAAGCTCTTCCGCGCGGAGCACGCCAACGTGCAGCCCCATTCCGGCTCCAACGCCAACATGGCCGTGTACATCGCCCTGCTCCAGCCCCATGACCGGATCCTGGCCATGGACCTGACCCACGGCGGGCACCTGACCCACGGCTCCAAGGCCTCCATCTCCGGCAAGTACTTCGATGCCTCCTTTTACGGTGTGGACCCGGTGACGGAGCGGATCGACTACAACAAGGTGCTGGACAAGGCCAAGGAGGTCCGGCCCAAGCTGCTCATCGCCGGCGGCAGCGCCTATCCCCGCTTTATCGACTACAAGGCCATGCGCCAGATCGCCGACGAGGTGGGCGCCTGGCTCATGGTGGACATGGCCCACGTGGCGGGCCTGGTGGCCGCGGGCCTGCACCCCAATCCGGTGCCCTACGCCCATGTGGTGACCACCACCACTCACAAGACCCTGCGGGGCCCCCGGGGCGCGCTGATCCTCTGCAAGGAGGAGCTGAAAAAGAAGATCGACAGCGGCGTCTTCCCCGGCTCCCAGGGCGGGCCGCTGATGCACGTCATCGCCGGCAAGGCCGTCTGCTTCGGCGAGGCCATGACCCACGAATTCCGGGCCTATCAGGAGCAGATCGTGAACAACGCCCGGGTCCTGGCCGGGGAGCTGCAGAGCCGGGGCGTGCGCCTGGTCTCCGGCGGCACGGACAATCACCTGATGCTGGCGGACACCATGAGCCGGGGCAAGACCGGCCATGAGGTCCAGGAGCTGCTGGATCAGGCCAACATCACCGCCAACAAGAACACCATCCCCTTCGACAAGCTGTCCATGCGCAAGACCTCCGGCATGCGCTTCGGCACCCCGGCGGTGACCACCCGGGGCATGAAGGAGCCGGAGATGCACCAGATCGGCGCCGCCGTCGCCCGGCTGATGAGCGAGGGCGAGAGCGCCGTACCCCAGGTCCGGGAGGAAATGATCGCCCTCTGCCATCGCTTCCCCCTGTATCCGGAGCTGTAAAAGGAAAGACGATTCGCCCACGGCAGGCCGAGCATTCGGCCTGCCGTGGATTTCTGCAAAAAACTTTTTGCGCTTGAAACCTTTCCCAGGGCCTGCCCGTTATACAGGCAGAAGACCCGGAGAAAGAGAGGGGAGAAGATGGAAGGAGAGCTGGAATTTGCCAGCGTGAGCCTGCGCACGCTCTATCGGGAATACATGCCCTCGGTCTATCGGATGGCCTTCAGCTACATGCAGAACCATCCGGACAGCGAGGACGTGACCCAGGAGTGCTTCCTGCGCCTGGCCCAGAGCGGCAAACGCTTTTCGGACCGGCGCCAGGTCCAGGCCTGGCTGATCATCACGGCGGCCAATCTCTGCAAGGATCTGCTGCGCAGGAGCCGCCGGAAGGAGCTGCCCCTGGAGGCGGCGGAAAACGCGGCGGCACCCGGGGAGACAGGCGGGACCGTCCGCGCGGCGGTGCTGGCCCTGCCGGAGAAGTACCGCATCGTGATCTATCTGCACTATTTTGAAGGCTATCAGGTGGCGGAGCTGGCAAAGATCCTCCGCCGGCCGGAGAGCACCGTGAAAACCTGGCTGCGCCGGGGGCGGGAGATCCTCCGGGAAAAGCTGGGAGAGGAAGGAGGTTTTGCGGAATGACAATGGAACAGGCTGTTTGCGGCGTATACGGCCCCATGGCGCCCCGACCCGGCGCCGAGGAGCGCATGTGGAGCGCCATCGACCGAAAGCTTGGCGGAAAAGCGAGAGAGATCCAGATCTGCGTCCATCGGCGGAAGCATTCCCGCGCCCGGCTGCTGCTGGCCGCGGCGGCGGTGCTGGCGCTGGTCCTGGTCAGCGTCTTCTTCCTGCGGGACCGCTTTGCCGAGCCGAAACCGCCGGAGCCGGTGGCTTCCGTGCCCTCGCCCAGCCCGACGCCCTCGCCCACGCCGGAGCCCACGCCCACGGAGATCAAGGAGACCCGGCAGATCGCCCTGGTGAACGCCCAGGTGAACGACAGCCCCGTTCTCAGCGTCACCGACGAGGGGCTGTTCCTGGCCCGCGCCGTCTTGCCGGAGGGCATGACCGTGGACCACTGGGAGCTCAACGGCGAGCCGGTGGACGCGGGGGAGCGGCGCTTCTCCCTGGAATTCAGCAGCGAAGGCGTCAAGTCCGTGGAGGCGGTGCTGCGGGAGGAGCGACACGTCACCTGCGTCAACGCCTATCTGCAGTTTTTGGACGAGGACGGCAATCCCGCCGGCTGGATGTACGAGGACGTCTGCTTTGAGTACGACTACACGGTGCCCACCACCGGCGAAGAGCACCCCGGCGGCAGCATCACCGCGGTGGTCCTGCCCATCGACCCGGAGGCGGAGGAGCCCTATTACTGGATCATCGACGGGGAGAAGGTATGGAAAGGCGAGGGCTACACACCCGCCCGGGAGATCCGCCTGGAGGAGCTGGACCGGAGCGTGCATATCGAGCTGGTGTATCAGCACGGCTACCGCAACCGGGAGCTGAGCGAGCCCATCGTGCTGACGGGCAGCGGCGGGAAGGAGCTCTCTGCCGCGCGTCCGGCGGACGATCTGCCGGCGGAGCAGACCGCCGAACCTGCCAACGCCGTGACCGAGGTGGACTATGTGCGGGACGGCGTGCCGCTGGACCCCAACGCCCCCGGTCGGGACGGACACACCCACGACTGGGTGCTGGACGAGATCAACAGCACCGAGAGCACCTGCGTGGACGTAGGGAAACACGTCTATATCTGCTCGATCTGCGGCGGGAAGCATGTCACCTGGCAGGAAAAGAAAGCGCATCAGTTCTACTATCAATGCAATGCCTCCGGGCACAGGAAGATTTGCTCGGTCTGCGGGACCTACGGAGACCCCTACACCATGTATAACTGGAAACCCCATTCCTGGGTCCAACAGGGAGATCAGAAAGTCTGCAGCATATGCGGCTGGGTGTACGGGTCCGGATCCTGAACCGAAGCCGCCGCGCTGTGCCTGCCGCCCGCGGCCAGTCCGGCGTTTCTGAGACACAAAAAAGAAAAGGATGATTCCCCCGCCAAAATGTGATATCATGACGGAAGAGAACACGATGCCTTCCGGCAGCCGGAAAAGGGGGAAAGCCGATGAAACGAAGAATGCTCCTGCTGCTGACTCTGATCCTGCTGCTGAGCCTCTGCGCCTGCGGAGAAAGGCTGCCGGAGGCCGCGCCCGCGCCGGAAGAGACGGCGGCCCGGCCTTCTGCGGAGCCGGTGCGGGAGCCCTCGCCCAAGCCCGCTCCTTCCGCCGCGCCCACGCCGACGGCGGATCTGGAGGACCGGCCCGCCAACAGGGACGCCGCCCCGGAAAACGTCTGGGTGGAGATCGACTACGACCGGGACGGCGTGCCCTTCGACCCGAGCGCTCCCGCCCGGGACGGGCACAGCCACGTCTGGATCGTCGACACGGTCAACAGCTATCACAGCACCTGCCTGGAACGGGGAAAGTTCGTCCATGTATGTTCTGTCTGCGGCAGAAAATACCTCACCTGGGAGGAGACGAGCGGGCACCACTATGTCTATGAAACCGCGCCCCAGGGCCACCGCCTGGTCTGCGCTGATTGCGGGAGCTATTACAATACGCCGGACTGGAGTGCGCACCAAATGATCCTCGGCGCCTACGGAGGCCGCACCTGCTCCGTCTGCGGCTGGCATGAGCCGGGATAAGACGGGGAATTTGCCAACATCAACGGAGGAAAGAAAATGAAGAAAACGATCATCCTTTCGGCCCTGTGCCTGCTGCTGGGCCTCTGCGCCTGCGGAGGCCGGGTCGACCCGCTGCCGAAGGAGGCGCTGCCCCGGGGCCAGACCAGCTCCCGGGCCGGGATAACCGTCTACGAGAACCCCTGGCTGGGCTTTTCGCTGAACCTGGACAGGGACTGGTACGTCTATGGGGAAGAGGAGCTGGCGCAGCAGACCGGCATTGCGGCCGATCTGGTGGAGGGCAGCGAGTATGAGGATATCCTCCGCAGCACGCCGGTCTTTTTTGATCTGTTTGCCAGCCGGCGCGACGGCGCCAGCATCAACCTGAACTTTACCGATCTGAAGGGCGTCCGGATCCCGGACATGGACAAGTATCTGGACAAGGAGCTGCCCTATCTCCGGGGGATGCTGGAAGCCGCTGGCATGAAAAACGTAAGTGTGACGAAAAACACCGTGAACCTCGCAGGCGAGGAGTACGGCGGGGTCCTGCTGGAGGCCGACACGGACGCGGGACACTATTATTGCCAGCAGGTCTATTTTGTGGCCAACGGCCGCCTGGGGGCGCTGTCCCTGGGCTGCTTTGAGGAGGATATCACGCCGAGCCTGCTGGAGCTGTTCCGGCCCCTGGATGTATGACGGTTTTCCTTTGCAAACAGCGGCGCCTGTGGTATCATGCACCATAGAATGATTTCCGCGGAAACGGAGTGGTTGATATGAAAAGGAAACTGTGGCCTCTGGGCCTGGCTGTGCTGCTGGTCCTGCTGCTTTGCCTGGCGGGGCTGGTGGAGCTGCGCCACCGCGGCCGGCAGGATCTGCGAAGAGAGGACGTGCCGACAGCCTCAGCGGAGCCCGCCGCGACAGCGGAGAGCACTCCGGCCCCGGCAAACCCGGAGCTGACGCCCGAGCCCGAGCAGACCTCCGCGCCTACACCGGAGCCCGCGCCCGTGTCCACGCCGGAACCGACCCCGGAACCTGCGCCCGAGCCCACGCCGGAACCGACCCCCGAGCCCACGCCCGAGCCTACGCCCGAGCCCGAGCCGGAGGCGGATCAGGTGCCGGTGCAGGTCATCAACCGGGGCGTCAGGCTGGACGTGCTCACCGACGGCAGCTATCACACCGAAAAAGAGATCTATCGGGGAGACACCGTCACCGTCCGGGCCGAGACGGAGATCAGCGCGCTTTATATCCAGTGGGATCGGCCGCCGCTGCCCTGGAAGCTGGTCTGCGGGGAACAGGAGCAGGAGCAGGGCCAGTACGGCTTCGTGCACGAGTACGTCGTGCTGCCGGAGCCCGCCGCGGAGGTGGAGCTGCATCTGGCCCGGGAGAAGGACTACGGCATCACCGAGGTCTATGCCTTTTCCGCCGGCGCCCGGCCCGACTGGGTGCAGGACTGGCAGCCGCCCTGGGAGGAGCCGGAGATCCTGGTGGTGGCCACCCACAGCGACGACGAGTTCATCTTTTTCGGGGGCCTGATCCCCAAATATGTGGACGAGGGACGGCGGCTGCAGATGCTCTACATCGTGCGGCACACCGGCTTCCGCCGGCATGAGATGCTGGACAGCCTCTGGACCGCCGGGGTCGATCATTACCCGGTGATGACGGAGAGCTCGGATATCTACAAGCCCACGGTCCAGCAGGTCCGGGAGTACTACGGCGTGAACTATGTGACCAATTTCCTCATCGAGCAGCTGCGCCGCTTCCGGCCTCAGGTGGTGGTGGGCCAGGCCGTGGACGGGGATTCCGGCCACCCGGTCCATATCTTCGGGGTGGAGTGCCTGCGCAGCGCGGTGGACCGCTGCCCGGATCCCCAGGCCGATCCCGCTTCCGCCGAGAAATACGGCGTGTACGAGATCCCCAAGGTCTATCTGCATCTCTACGGAGCGCCGGAGGACATGGTGACCCTGGATTATGACAAGCCTCTGGCCCGCTTCGGCGGCGCCAACGGCTGGGAGATCGCGGAGCAGGCCTTCCGCATGTGCGTGACCCAGTTCGAGGAAGGAAAATATGAGATCTACGGCGAGGGCAGCGTCCACGACACCCGGAAGTTCGGCCTGTATCAGAGCCTGGTGGGGCCGGACACGGAGAAGACGGATCTGTTCGAGAATCTGCCGCCTGCGTGAGACAACAGGATCCACAGGCAGACAAGGAGAAAGCTATGAAGAGAACGCTTGCCCTGATCCTGGCCCTGCTGCTCCTCTCGGGTCTGCTGGCGGGCTGCGGAGAAACGGAGACGACTGCGCCGACGACCGCGCCGGCCCCTGCGCTCTCGGAGGAGCCAAGGCAGGAACCGACACGGGAGCCCCCGGAGGAGCCCGCTCCTGCCGGGGAGATCGGCCTGGAACAGGCGCGGGAGCAGCTGGGGCCCTGGCTGGAGCAGAACTGCTCCTTCGGCACCCATTTCCTCTGCCTCGAGGAGCCGGAGCTGTGCTGGATGGAGGAGCGCATCGACCAGAACTGCGGCGCTGACGACAGCTTTAGCTTCGTCATCTCCCGCAGGCTCTGGGATCGGGAGACGGAGCGGGAGCTCGAGGAGGGCCACTGGTACTACTACGCCTGGGAGAACGACAAGTATGTCTGCACCCTGAAGCACGACGACTCCCCGGTGGAGACCTCGGTCTTGTCCCGGAGAGATCAGGAGGATCTGCACAGGTCCCGGGACCAGTTTATCGGCGTGGAGAGGCTGCTGCCCGCATGCGCGGAGGATTTCCGCCTGGAGGAGGCGGAGGACGAGCCGGAGCTGCTCTGCCTCCGCTGCACGCTGCCGCTGGATTGGATCCTGCAGGAGCACCCGCTCCTGACCCAGTGCCTGCTCTATGTGCTGGAGCAGAAGGGCTTGGAGGACTTTCCCGAGGGACTGCGGGTGAAGCTTGCTTTTTCCGTGGAGAAGGAGGGCTTTCGCCCCCGCTGCCTGCGCTATGATTTCAGCGAGCTGATCCCCGTTCTTTTCCCCGAGGCGGCGGAGGCCGGGGACGGCCCGGTGCTGGAGATGGAATACCGCTTTGACTTTGCGCTTGCCGAAACGGCGCCGATGCCGGAGGCGCTGCGCGAGCAGAGCACCGGCACGGCGGAAGCGGACTCCGGTCTGCCGGAGCCGGGCGTGATCGAAGACGGGGAATTCCGCCAGCCGTTTTTCGGCCTGCGGATCTCCGTGGAGGGCTGGGAGCTGGCGAGTCGGGACGAGATCGGTCTCAACTCCTTCGGAATCCCCCAATACGCCTCCTACTCCATGGAGGAGCTGCTGGCGGCGCACATCCCCTATGCGGAACTGTCGATGAAACGGGGCGGGACCTTTGTGCATCTGATGCTGGAAAAGCCCCCGATCACCACCAGCGACGGGGCGAGGGTCAACACCCCTGCGGAGTACATGGACGCCGACGCCAGAAACCTTCCGAGGGACTATGCGAGCATTGGTCTCTCCGTCCTCTCCGACGAGCGCTTTCAGAGGGAACTCTGCGGACTGAGCTTTGAGGGCTACCGTATCGTTGACTCCGAGGAGGCGGTCTACACCGTCCTGGCGACGGAGAAGGGCGGCGTGTTCCTGACTGTCATGATCGACTGCAGGGACGGGGATGAGACGGAAGCGGTGCTGAGCAGCTTCAAGCCGGAGACTTACCCCATCCTCGGCCAGGCGCGTCTGGAGGACTGCACGCTTACGATCCATTACGATGACGGGCTCATCTTACGCAATCGGCCTTTGTCCCTGGAGGAGCTGATGGAGGATAAGACCGCGCATCATAAGGCGATCCCCGGCACGGAGCTTGTCGAGAACGAGGACTTCCTGGCGCTGCTTGCGAAGCTGGATCCGGAGGAGCTGCCCCCGGTGCAGGATCTGGCAAACTACGCCGGGCGGATCTATCCGACGGTCTATTATGTCCTGACGGATCCCAGGGGGGAAATGCTGTTTGACCTGGGGATGGGATGGGACAATTTGGATAAGGCAAGCGATGAGCGTCCGGCCTCGGTAAACTTCAACGGGGAAAAGATCCCCTTTGACGAGCTGTATTACACCTGCGTGGCCCGCTGGCTGACCCAAGCGCATTATGTTCCGGGATACTGCGATGTGATGGAAGTGCAAGACGGTTGAGCGGGCGGGCTGCCGCAGAAGAAAGAAGGACCTAGCCCGCGTCCGCGACTTGTCCAAGAAAGAAAGGAGTGCCTATGAAACGCTTGACCGCCTGGATCCTGACGCTGCTTCTGCTGCTGGGGAGCTTTGGCCTGCCCGCCGCTCTGGCGGAGGCCTCCTCTGTGGATCAGGCAAAACGGGGAGCCACGACCGTGAAACAACTCGTTGCCGTTCTGGGCAGAGAGGAGCTGTTCACCGCGGACCAGGTCAACTGCATGTCCATGGAGATGCTGATGGCCTGTCTGACGGTCTGCGATGCGGAAAACGGACTGGAGCTGCTGGAGCATTATGATCCGGAGGCCATCGCGGAGCTGCTGAACGAGCGCTTTTTTGACACCGTGAAGGGCGTCGGGCTCCGGTACAGGATCACAGACATGTACGACGGCGGATTTACGGAGGAGATCGGACAGCAGACCCTGAGCTGGTTCGAGAGCCAGAAGGACTACTTTGTTTTCCAGTACGGGGAGGAAAACTACCGCCGGGTCCATGAGGAAACCGCGGGATATGAGGAATATCTCTTTCCCGAGTATACGGTATATTTTGCCGACGGGAGGACAAAACAGGACGGCTGCACCCGGGGGAACACCGACGGACTGACCATCATCAAGAGCAACGGGCGCTATTACTGGATGGCTATGGACCTCTTTGCCGGCATGGAAGAGCCGGAGGAGCCGGGCTCTCCTCTGCAGGGGAAGGTGAAGGACGGCTGGTACAGTCCGGCGGGCCTGGGCATCCGCTTCCGGCTGGAGGGCTGGAATACGGCGGACCGGGAAACGCTCAGCGAGACCCTGTACGGGGACGCCTCTCTTGCCGCCCTCACACCGGAGGAGCTGCTGGATCAGGGCCTGCCCTATGGCGATCTGATGATCCAGAAGGACTATACCACGGCGTACTTTCTGCTGCTGAAGCTGCCGGTGAAGCCCGGCGACGGCCCCGAGGAAAAGGATTTGGCGGCCTATATGGACGGGAGCGAGCAATCGCTGCGGGAGACCTTCAGCAGCGGCGGCATGAGCCTGCTGTCCATGGAGCGCAGTCCGATCGAGCTGGGCGGCAGGGCCTTTGAGATGATCCGGCTCCATGCCAACGGCGGGATCGACCAGTATTACACGCTGCTGGCCACGGAGGAGGACGGACGCCTCCTCGTTATCAACATCAATGGCCTGGGAAAGGACGACACCGACGAGCTGCTGAGCCGCTTCGAGCAGATAACATGGCCCCAGAGCGAGCTGACCACCACAGAAGAGGGAAAGCGTTATGTAAACCAGACGCTTGGCTTTGGCATCGTCCTGGACGACGAATGGTTCATGATCAGCCAGGAGACGCCGGAGCAGAGCGCGGAGAGCCGTCTGTCCTTCCTGGATCTCACGGCCCAGCGGAGGGACGGCACCGCGGGACTGAATATTGCGGTGGACGACATTGGGATCGCCGGGATCCCAGCCGAGACGGCGGAGGAATACCGGGATAAAAGCATCCCGGGACTTTGGGACCTGGTGGAGGAGCTCGGGCTGAAAAATGCCCGGATCGAGCCCTGTCAGGTTTCCTTCGTCGGGCAGGAATATCCGGGGATCAGCTTCTGCTGCTCCACGCCCGTGCAGGAATGGTACTGCTATCAGATCATCATTCCTTCCGGCTGCTATATCGTCACCCTGACCCTGAGCACCTATGATGACGACTGGCGGGACGAGCTGGTCGGGATGTTCTATCCCCTGGACTGAAACGAAAGCCGTCCCCGACCGTCCCTGATTGCCTGAGCGAAGCGCAGCGAAGTCGAAGGATCTAAAAAGCCCGTGTTTTCAAGACTTTAGATCTTTCGACTCCGGCTTCGCCTCCGCTCAAGATGACAATTTTTTAGGTTTGTCTGCACATTGCCCCCCTGCCCGCACCGGGCAGGGGTTTCCTGTTTGGAGGAGAGAGCGAGGGGGGAGAGAAAAACAGGGCTGGCAAAAGCTGGAAAACTTTTGTGCACTTTGCCTTTCGTTTGCATCAACTGCTTTGATATTTTGTAGCATTGCATAAAATTGGGCATAATGTCCAGAAGAGGCCCAAGAAAAGCTTGAGAAATGAAGGCCGGTCGTGTAAAATATACAAAGAAATGCAAGATTCCCAAGCCGCGGAATCAAGAGAGGAGCGTGCAGATCAATGGAGCTGTATCAATGGATCATTCCTGTCCTCGCCCTGGCGGCGCTGCTGTTTGCGGCGTATAAAGCCCGCTATGTCATGAAAGCGCCCGTCGGCAACGAGCGGATGCGGGAGATTTCCGCCGCCATCGCCGAAGGGGCGGACGCCTTCCTGAAGTCCGAGTATAAGATCCTGGTGATCTTTATCGTGGCGCTGTTCGTTTTGATCGGCGTGTTCATCGACTGGCTCACGGCCGTTTGCTTCGTGATCGGGGCCCTGTTCTCCATCCTGGCGGGCTTCTGCGGCATGAAGGTGGCCACCCGGGCCAACGTGCGCACCGCCAACGCGGCCATGGAGCACGGCATGAACCGGGCGCTGTCCATCGCCTTCTCCGGCGGCTCCGTCATGGGCATGTGCGTGGTGGGCCTGGGCCTGCTGGGCTGCAGCCTGATCTACATCATCAGCAACAACGCCACGATCCTCTTCGGCTTCTCCCTGGGCGCCTCCTCCATCGCCCTCTTCGCCCGTGTGGGCGGCGGCATCTACACCAAGGCCGCCGACGTGGGCGCGGACCTGGTGGGCAAGGTGGAGGCCGGCATCCCCGAGGACGACCCCCGCAACCCCGCCGTCATTGCCGACAACGTGGGCGACAACGTGGGCGACGTGGCCGGCATGGGCGCGGACCTGTTCGAGAGCTATGTGGGCGCTCTGGTCTCGGCCCTGACCCTGGGCCTGCTGCTGGAGCAGGGACATGAGAAGGTCACCGGCGCCGGCGCCTTCTTCCCGCTGCTGATCGCCGCGCTGGGCGTGCTGGCCGCGATCCTGGCCACCTTCTTCGTCCGGGGCAAGGACGGGTCCAATCCCCACAAGGCGCTGAAAATGGGCTCCTACATCTCGGCGGCCATCGTGGCCCTGGGCTCCATCCCGCTGAGCTTCCTGCTCTTCGGCCGCTTCTACTTCTCCGCCCCCATCATCGCGGGCATCGTGGTGGGCCTGGTCATCGGCTTCACCACCGAGGTCTTCACCTCCGAGGATTATGAATCCGTCAAGCGCATCGCCGACCAGTCGGAGACCGGCTCCGCCACCACCATCATCAGCGGCGTGGCCGTGGGCATGAAGAGCACCTGGGTGCCCATCGTGCTGGTCTGCATCGGCATTTACATCTCCTATCTCTTCACCGGCGACCTCTACGGCATCGCTCTGGCCGCCGTGGGCATGCTGTCCACCACCGGCATCACCGTGGCCGTGGACGCCTACGGTCCCATCGCCGACAACTCCGGCGGCATCGCCGAGATGAGCGGTCTGGATCCCCGTGTCCGCGAGATCACCGACAAGCTGGACGCGGTGGGCAACACCACCGCCGCCATGGGCAAGGGCTTCGCCATCGGCTCCGCCGCCCTCACCGCCCTGGCCCTGTTCATGTCCTACGCCGAGGCCGTGGGCCTCAAGGCCTCGGGCATCAATCTGCTGACGCCCAACGTGGTCATCGGCCTGCTGATCGGCGGCATGCTGCCCTTCGCCTTCTCCGCCATGACCATGGACTCCGTGTCCAAGGCGGCCTACAAGATGATCGAGGAGGTCCGCCGCCAGTTCCGGGAGATCCCCGGCATCCTCCTGGGCGAGAGCAAGCCGGACTACGGCTCCTGCGTGGGCATCTCCACCAAGGCCGCCCTGCGGGAGATGGTCGTCCCCGGCGTCATGGCCGTGGCGGCGCCGCTGCTGGTGGGCATCTTCCTGGGACCGGAGGCCCTGGGCGGCCTGCTGGCCGGCTCCCTGGTCACCGGCGTGCTGCTGGCCATCTACATGTCCAACGCCGGCGGCGCCTGGGACAACGCCAAGAAGTTCATCGAGGAGGGCCATCACGGCGGCAAGGGCTCCAAGGCTCACAAGGCGGCCGTGGTGGGCGACACCGTGGGCGACCCCTTCAAGGACACCTCCGGCCCCTCCCTGAACATCCTCATCAAGCTCATGACCGTGGTGGCGCTGGTTTTCGCGCCCCTCTTCGTGAAGATCGGCGGCCTGCTCTGAGCCGCGATCGCGCGAAAGAAATCCCCCTTCCGTCGAAGGGGGATTTCTTTTGCGCAAAAAGCGGAAAAACTTGTCAAAGTCCGTAAAAACGTGCTATGATATATGATCGGATGATGATCCTGATCCGACGGAAGGGGGAATCGAAATGGGAAAGCGCTTCCTGTGCGCGGCGCTGGCGCTGCTGCTCTGCCTGGGCCTGCTGTCCGCCTGCGGCAGCGGCTCGGACGCTGACGGGCGGCCGCCGGTCGGCGCCGGAGAGCGGGACGGCTTGGCGGACGCTACCGTCATGGTATATGTGATAGGCTCGGATCTGGAATCCGAGGACGGCGCCGCCTCCGCGGAGATCCTGGAGATGGTGAACTCCGGCTGCGATTTCGAGAGCAAAAATCTGCTGGTGATGACCGGCGGGGCCCGGTCCTGGAACCGCAGCACCGGCATTTCCGCGGACAGACTGGAGATCTATCAACTCTCGAAGCGGGGCCTGAACCGGGTCTCCTCCTCTTCCTCGGCCAGCATGGGCGCGGCGGAGACCCTGTGCGCCTTTCTGGACTTCTGCACGGCCAACTACCCGGCCAAAAGCTACGGCCTGATCCTCTGGGATCACGGCGGCGGGCCCATGTGCGGCCTCGGGCCGGACGAGCTTTACGGGGACAGCCTGACCCTGCCGGAGCTGGTGCAGGCTCTGGAGGCCAGCCCCTTCGGCAAAGACAACAAGCTGAGCTTCGTGGGCTTTGACGCCTGCATGATGGCCTCGGCGGAGCTGGCCTGGTGCCTGCGCGATTACGCCGAGTACATGATCGCCTCCGAGGAGGTCGTTCCCGGCGGCGGCTGGGATTACGGCTTCCTGGCCCAGCTGGAGAGCGGCCCGCTGAACGGCTGGCAGGCCGGCAACGTGATCGTGGACAGCTACGCGGCCAGCTGCGAGAAGCAGTTCGCCGGCGATTCCTTTCTGAACCGGCTGACCCTGTCCTGCCTGGATCTGAGCAAGGCGGAGGCCCTGGGGAGGGCGCTGAACGGGCTCTTTTCCATGGTGAGCGCACAGCTTGCCCGGGGCGACTACGCGCAGATCGCTCGGATGAGAAGAGGGACCCTGCCCTTCGGCGGCTTTACCACCGCCTCCGATTACGATCTGATCGACCTGGGCGACCTGGCGGATCAGATGAAGGAGCAGTACCCGGAGGAGGCGGCGGCCCTGCGCCTGGCGGTGGACGAGATGGTGTGCTACGACTGGTCGCTTCAGGACCGGGCCCACGGCCTCGCCCTCTATTTCCCCTTTGAGAACAAGGCGGATTATCTGTCCGCCTGGGGCGGGCTCTATGCCGGTCTCGGCTTTGCGAACGAGTACACGCGCTTCCTCACGCAGTTCGCCGGGCAGCTGACCGCCGGAGGAAGCCCCGGCTGGAGCGCCTCCGGCCTGCCGCCTCTGCAGCAGGAGGAAGAGACCGGGGACTATTATATCCAGCTCAGCGAGGAGCAGGCCGCGGCATATCTGGACGGCTGCTGCTATCTGCTGCGGAAGCTCGGCGAGGGCAGATACACCCTCTGCGGACTGTACAGAGACCTGAGCCTGGACGAGGAAAACCGGCTCCACGCCCTTTCCGGCGGCTACACGGTCCGCGTGTTCGACAGCGTGGGGGAGAGCTTCACCCCGCTTTACTTCGACTATTCCGAAACCGGCAGCCACGACTTCCACGTGGCCGCCGCCCTGCACAACAATCAGCTGGGCGAGGGCGCCTTCCGGCTGAAGAACGTGTGGTTCCTGGTCTCCCTTCCCCGTCCGGGGGACAGCAGCGCCCTGGCCGCCGCCATCCCGCGGCAGACGGACCCCTCCCGGAAGGGCGAGGGCAGGGAAGAGGTGGATCTGCGGGACTATCCCTGCGTGTATTTCCCGGTGTTCGAGACCCGGGAGACCCGGGACGGGGAGGGCAGGCTCCTGCCCGTGAGCCAGTGGCCCACCCAGGTCAGCGACAGCTTTGCCGCCTACGACACAGGCAAGGGCTGGCGCGCGGAGCTGCGCCCCCTGGAGGACGACGGCTATGAGTACTATATGCAGATCGTGGCCCGGGACTGCTGCGGCGAGGACTACGGCTCGGAACTGATCCCGGTGGAGCTGAGCCGGCAGAGCCAGCAGCGCCAGGAGGAGATGTTCCAGAACCGCTTTTACCCTCTGCCGGCCAGGACCGACCCGGTACCCAGCCTTCCGCCGCTGCAGTCTCTGCGCTATTATACCGACAGCCGCTGGTACAGCCCCGTGGACCTGGAGCAGCGCCTGGTGCTGGACGATCCCTCCGGCATCCGGATGACCCTGCTGGCCGGCGTGTACCGGCTGGACGCCACGGAGAAGCCCAAGGACCTGGTGCTGATCTTCCGGGTGGACAACGATTCCCCCTACTTTGACATGCTCGATCTGCAGACGGACACCAATCTGCGCATCCCGGTGGGGGACAGGATGGCGCGGGTCTATTTCCTGCCGGAGACCACCGGCGTCTGGCAGCAGCGGGGCGGCTCCTACTACTACACCCTGAGCATCCCCTGCGACCAGCTGCCCCCGGGCACGGCCTCCCTGTACTGCAGCTTCCGCCTGTGGCAGAGGGAGTGGACCAGCCAGCTGAATCTCTTCTACGAGACGGAGACGGTGGAGATCCCCCTGCCCGTGCAGGCGGGGGCCCAGGAGCCCTCGGCGGTGCAGATCGAAGACGAGCCCCAAGACCAGGGCTGAGCCGAAGGTTTACAAATTGTCCTTTTCTTTTCCACAGGGCTGTGGTATACTCATCCGGCAGAAAGGGAGTGAAGCGCGTGCCGAAGCAGCAGGGCGTCAAGAAAATCGCAGACAATCGCAAGGCCTTTCACGACTACTTCGTGCTGGAGCGCTTCGAGGCGGGCATCGAACTGGCGGGGACGGAGGTCAAGTCCATCCGGGCCGGGCAGGTGAACCTGAAGGACTCCTTCTGCACCGTGAAGGACGGGGAGCTTTTCGTGCGGGGCATGCACGTGAGCCCCTATGAGCACGGCAACATCTTCAACAAGGACCCGGTGCGGCCCCGGAGGCTCCTGATGCACAAGCGGGAGATCCTGAAGCTCAACGCCCGCGTCATGCAGGACGGGGTGGCCCTGATCCCCCTGTCCCTGTATTTCAAGGACAGCCGGGTGAAGCTGGAGCTGGGCCTTTGCAAGGGCAAGAAGCTCTACGACAAGCGGCAGAGCGACGCGGACCGGGAGTCCAGGCGCGATATCGACCGAATCATGAAAGAGAGGAAATACGAATGAGCAATCCCATCGTGACCATCGAAATGGAAAACGGCGACGTGATGAAGGCGGAGCTCTATCCCGAGATCGCCCCCAACACCGTCAACAACTTTATCTCCCTGGTGAAGAAGGGCTTCTATGATGGCCTGATCTTCCACCGGGTCATCCCCGACTTCATGATCCAGGGCGGTGACCCTTTGGGCAAGGGCATCGGCGGCCCGGGCTACGGCATCAAGGGCGAGTTTCGGCAGAACGGCTTCCGGAACGAGCTGAAGCACACCCGCGGCGTCCTCTCCATGGCCCGCGCCATGGATCCCAACTCCGCCGGCAGCCAGTTCTTTATCATGCATGACGACGCGCCCCATCTGGACGGCGGCTACGCGGCCTTCGGCAAGGTGATCGAGGGCGTCGAGGCGGTGGACCATATCTGCGACGTGAGCACCGACCGGAACGACAAGCCCCGGATCCCCCAGGTGATGAAGCGCGTCACCGTGGAGACCTTCGGCGTGGACTACCCCGAGCCGGAGAAGTGCTGATTGTTCTGTAGGGGCGACCCTTGCGGTCGCCCGCCTTACCCGGGAACAGCTTTGTTCCCGGGTATCGGCAAACAAAACACGAGGTGTTTTGCTTGCCGATACCCGGGGGTGTAACGGTTTCGACGGGGGTGTGGAGGCAGGAATAGCGGGCGGATGCGCCCAGCATCCATAAAATGGGCAACCTTTTATAAATTAAAGAACAACGATAACACTGTTCTTCTCGCTGCTTAATTAGCGAGCGTTCCCTCCGGGAGGACCGCGGCCCGGAACGGAGCGTCGATCAGCGGTGCACGTGCGTACGCTAAGCTTTGCGCGTACCATGCATCATGAAGCTACCAAGTCCCGAAGCGTGACGGCTCGCGCCGGGACGAGGGAATGCAAATAACCGTCTGCGCCCGGAGAAGTTCCTGTTAAAACGCTTTCGGACGGGGGTTCAACTCCCCCCACCTCCACCAACAGCCAAAATCCTGTCGACGACAGTCGGCAGGATTTTCGCTTTGTATGATTCATTTTTCAGTTTTAAGTCTTCATTCTTCCGTTTCCCCGACAGGATTTTCTAAATGAATACTGAAAACTGAAGAATGAAGAATGAAGAACAGTTGCGAAGGCGGCGTTTTTTCGGTATACTGGAAAAAACAGAAGGAGGGGCAAACATGGATATGTCCGTTCCGTTTCGAGCCGGGAACGAGGAAGACCTGGCGGAGGAGTTTATCAAGACGGCGGAGGAGGACCTGCTGAGGCTGGAAGCGTCCGATCTCACAGATCCGGCAGCTCTTGCGGAGGAAAACGTCCTGGCCGTGCATTTCGCCGATCCCGGGGCACAGGGAGACCCCGGCGCGGTGGAGATCCTGTACCTCTCACAGAAAGGGGTCCGGATCCTGTACGGGAACTATGCTTTCGGCAAGCTGGACCTGGACGCGGTGCTTCAAAAGCTTCCGATGCTGAAAAGCCTCGACGGCCGCGGAGGGAAGCGCCCCTATCCCATGGGGGGAAAGCTGGAGATCCCTGAAGGCTGGGGATATGTTTATATGGGCGCGTTCCATCATTTGTTTGTCCGGGACGCGGTGTGCGACAGGACAAGCACATTTCTCCGGCTCCTTCTTCACGATCATCGGAGTTGGCAGCTGTTTGACGCTGTCGCGTGGGCTTGCGGCGCGAACGGATAGCTTGCCGGCGGCTGCCGGCTGCCCTTCGCTCGGCTTTGCCCCCGGGGCGGCCGGTCTGTCAAAACAGAAAAAAGGAGATGCTTCCATGTCTGTGCAGATGACCGACCCCTTTATTTTCGAGATCGACGAGTGGGTTTTTCTCGGGGCGGATGACCCCTATGCCCTCTTTGACCCCAAGGCATACGGGCTGAACCCTGTCGCCCCGCATACGGCCTGCTGGAAGGGGTTTATCGTTCAGTTCTTCTTGAACCGAAAAAAGCTGTATCTCGACAAGCTCTGGGTATACTGTGAGGATGGGTCCTATCCCCCCATCAACGGGGCTGCGCCTCATCCGGATCAAGAGGGCATGATGGTTTATGAGCACATCGGCCTGCCCCTGCCCTACAGCGGCGTCGTTGCCATCGGGAAGAATTTTATACCGGGGCATCGGTACAGGTCTTTTCTGGGGCCCGAACCTTACGACAGGGTCCTGAAGCTCACGTTTCAGGACGGATTGCTCACCGGCATCGAGAAAGAATCGGAGGCCGACGGAGAGGATTGAGTCTGCACTCCGCCGGAGCCGCTGCGGTGATCCCGCGCAAAGCGGGCGTCGGAGGCCGGCCGTCCCTTCCCGGGGAGCCAATGTGGGAAACATGTTTTCCCGTTGAAACAGACCGCTATGGATCAGAACATTTCCGAGCTTCAGAAGAGGCGCGCGGACAACATCATATGGACCTGCGCGGAGAACTACGGCTTCGCGCCGGACTTCAAGGCCTACGATCCCGACGGCGCCGCGGATATCTACTGGAACATCATCTTCGGCTCCGCCAGACGTCACTATGACTATGCCGGGCTGGAAAAGCTCTTCGCCATGCTGGACAAGTACAGGGACGCCGCGTTCTATCAGACGCTGTTCTGGAACGCGCTGGAGCCGATCCTGTTCCGGAAGGAGCTGCCGAGACGCCCGGTGCTGGAGCGCCTTCGCCCGGAGCCGGCGGAGTCGGAGCTGAAGCTTGATGCCGCCATGACCACGGAGGAGCTCGTGGAGACGGCCCGGCGCTTCTTCTATGAGCGCTACGGGCTCTGCGGGGATGGGAAGATCCGCCTGAAATACCGGCTGCGCCGCCTCAGAAGATTCTCGGTGGACAGCTTTCTGCAGCGGGGCCCGATTTTTGCCCATGACGGATATCAATATCACGGCGACGTCGGCGGCCGGAGGGCGGACCACGCCTCCAATACGAAGATGACGGAGTCGGAGCTGCGCGCCTTCCTGGAGACCAAATTCGGCAAGTCCATGTTTCCGACGGAGGGGGTGCTGCGGCTTGAGAAGCGGCTGTGCACCGGGAACCACAGATTCACCCACCTGTTTTACACCAGGGGCGAGATCGTGGAGCTGAAGGGGATCTACAACACCTTCGAGATGCACCAGAGAAAACGCCAGGCGGAGCTGATCGCCAACAACCGGGCCTATTATCAGCAAAACCTGCTGCAGAACCGGCTGCTAATCGAGAAGCTCAGCACCAGGATCATGAACTCCGTCCTGCTGCACATGCAGCCCGCGCCGGTGAAGGCCAACGCGGGAAGGGTCAACCCGGCCCTGGCCTGGAGAGCGGCCAGGCTGGGCGACGAAAAGGTCTTCACCCGGATCGAGAATGAGAACGCCGGCGACATGAGCGTGGACATCCTGCTGGACGCCTCCCATTCCCAGGTCAGCAGGGCGGAAAAGATCTCCTCCCAGGCATACATCATTTCCGAAGCCCTGGCGCGCTGCCGCGTCCCCTGCCGGGTGATGAGCTTCTGCTCCATGAGCGGCTTCACCGTTCTGCGCCTGTTCAACGACTACGCCTGTCCCGGGGAAAACGACAGCATCTTCGACTATTACGCCGAGGGCTGCAACCGGGACGGCCTGGCGATTCGGGCGGCGGGCGAGCTGATGTCCCGGGCGGCCTATGAGCACAAGATGCTCATCATCCTCTCGGACGTGAAGCCGCTGGACCCGGCGGCCAAGATCCGGAAGGACGAGCGGGATGTGGGGCAGAGTTATGACGCCGTCCGGGCCCTGACCGACACGGCCCAGGAGGTCCGCCGCCTGCGGGCGGAGGGCATTGTGGTGCTCTGCGTCTTCACAGGGGAGGACGAGAACCTGCCCTCCGCGCGAATGGTCTACGGGCAGGACTTCGTCAGGATCCGGGACTTTTCCTGTTTCGCCGATACCGTGGGGAAACTGATCATTGACCAGATGAAGTCCTATTCGGTATAATCAAGAAAGCACAATCGGGAGGCTCCTCATGAAAAAGCTCTTCGGCGGCCTGAACATCACCTGGCCCAAGCTCATCCTCTTCGCGGTGATCTGCGGCGTCTATACCGGCGTCGTTGCGGCGATCCCCGCCCTGCGGGATACCTCCTTCCAGGATATCAGCATCACCTTTGAGTGGTGGATCCTGTTCGCCCTCATCATCATCGTCAACAGCAAGAGCGCTCTGGATTCGGCCTGCAAGGTCATCGTCTTCTTCCTCATCAGCCAGCCCCTGGTCTATCTGGTGCAGGTGCCCTTCAACGAGCAGGGCTTCGGCCTCTTCCGCTATTATCCGGCCTGGTTCAGATGGACCCTGCTGACCTTCCCCATGGCCTTCGTGGGCTGGTACATGAAAAAGGACAAGTGGTGGGGTCTGCTGATCCTGGCGCCCATGCTGGTCTTCCTGGGCTATCACTACTACGGCTTTTTGGGCGAGGCGGCGTCCTTCTTCCCGAACCACCTGCTCAGCGCGATCTTCTGCGCGGCGACGCTGATCCTCTATCCCCTGGTCATCTTTCAAAACAAAAAGCTCCGCATCGCGGGCCTGATTCTCAGCCTGGTGATCCTGGCGGGCATGAGCTTCTTCAGCCTGCGGGAGGAGAGAAGCTTTTACGACACCCATCTGCTCCCCAGCGGCAGCGAGATCTGCGGCGTCGAATACGACGAGAGCTGGAGCGCCTCCCTGGCGGACGAGAGCTATGGAGAGGTGGAGATCGAGTATATGGAGAGCATCGAGTGCTGCATCGTTCACGCAAAGTTTGCCAGGACCGGGCATACGCAGCTGGTCCTCTCTTCACCGGAGGGCGAACAGTACGTGTACGAGCTGGAGATCCAGCGATACAGCTACGATGTGGAGAGAAAACCTTAGGGAGGTGCGGACATGGCAAGCAGCAGAGAATATCTGGACTTCGTGCTGGAGCAGCTTAACGGCCTGGACGGCGTCACGAGCCGCGGCATGATGGGGGAGTACATCCTCTACTATCAGGGGAAGGTGGTCGGCGGGATCTATGACGACCGCTTCCTGGTGAAGGACACGGCAGCCGCCCGGCGTCTGATGCCGGAGGCGCCCAGGGAGACGCCCTACGAGGGGGCGAAGGACATGCTCCTGGCGGACGTGGACGACCGGGAACTGCTGCTCCGGCTGATCCCCGCCATGGCGGAGGAGCTGCCGGCGCCGAAAAAGAAAAAATGAACATAACAAAAGCAGCCCCTTCGGGCTGCTTTTGTTATGGAACGGGGAAGAGATTCAGCTCTTCTTCTGCTCTTTCAGCCTGCGCACGGCGATCCTGCGCTCCCGGTTGCGGATAAACTCGGGCAGGACCTTGGGCCGGTCGGTGTACTCGATGCTCTCCTGGAAGCTGCGCTTCTTCAGGTGGATGGCGTCGAACTTGCAGCGGGTGGTGCACACGCCGCAGCCCAGGCACTTGTTGGGATCCACGAAGCTGGCGCCGCAGCCCAGGCAGCGGGCGGTCTCGAGTTTGACCTGCTCCTCGGTGAAGGTCTTCCGGTCGTCCTTGAAGGTCTTGGCCTTTCCTTCATCCTTGCCGGGGACCTGGCGGCCGACGGGGTTATAGTCCCGCTTGACCGTGTCGAAGTCCACGTTCTCCTTGTCGAAGGCGTGATAACTCAGCCGGTCGCGGCCGATGACCAGGCTCTGGCCCGGGTGGACATAGCGGTGGATGGAGATGGCGGCCTGCTTGCCCTGGGCAATGGCGTCGATGGCGAACTTGGGGCCGGTGAGCGCGTCGCCGCCCACAAACACGTCGGGCTGGGCGGTCTGGTAGGTGACGGCGTCGGCCTTGACGCGGCCCTTCTCGTCCAGCTCCAGCTGGCCCAGATCCAGGGAGCCCAGGTCGATGCGCTGGCCGATGGCGGCCAGAATGGCGCTGCACTTGATCTTCTTGTCACCCTCGCAGACGAGAGCTTCCACCTTGCCGTTCTTGCCCTCGATCTCCACGGGCTTGTGCTCGAAGAGGAACTTCACGCCCTCTTCCTTCGCCTCGGCCACTTCAGCGGGATCGGCGGGCATATCGCTCTCCTTGCGGCGGTAGGCCACGGTGACCTCCGCCCCCAGGCGCACGGCGGTGCGGGCCACGTCCATGGCCACGTTGCCGCCGCCCACGACCACGACCTTCTTGCCGATGGCCGGGAGACGGCCGGCGTTAGCCTCCCGCAGGAAGTCGATGCCGCCCCAGACGCCCTTGAGCTCCTCGCCGGGGATGCCCAGCGCGGCGGACTTCTGGGCGCCGACGGCAAGATAGAAGGCGTCAAAGCCCTGCTTGCGCAGCTCCTCGATGCTCACGTCCTTGCCGACCTCCACGCCGCAGCGGAAGATCACGCCCAGCTCCTTGAGCACGTCGATCTCGGCGTCCAGCACGGTCTTCTCCAGTCGGAAGCTGGGGATGCCGTAGCGCAGCATGCCGCCGGGCTGCTCGTTCTTGTCGAACACGGTGACCTTATAGTTGTCGGCGGCCAGGAAGTAAGCGCAGCTCAGACCCGCGGGGCCGGCGCCGATGATCGCCACCTTCTTGTCGCTGAAGTCATACAGCTTCTTGGGCACGAAGCGGGTATCCCGGCTCAGCTCCTTGTCGGCGATGAACTTCTTGACCTCGTCGATGGCAACGGCCCGGTCCAGATCGCCGCGGGTGCAGGCCTCCTCGCACTTGCGGTTGCAGATGCGGCCGCAGACGGCGGGCAGGGGATTCTCCTTCTTGATCAGCTCCAGCGCCTCCAGATAGCGGCCCTGGGCGGCCAGCTTCAGATAGCCCTGCACGGCGATATGGGCGGGGCAGGCGGTCTTGCAGGGAGCGGTGCCCTCGGGAGCCACGTACTCCCGATTGGTGCGGTGCTCCGGATTCCAGTGCTCCGGCTTGTGCTCGATGGGGGTCTTGGCGCAGAGCTTCTGGCCCATCTGGATGGCGTTGTTGGCGCAGCGGTCGGTGCACTGGCCGCAGGCCACGCACTTCTCCGGATCGATCTCTGCCACGTAGTTGCTCTTGGAGGTGGCGGGCGTGTTGAAATACTGGCTGACGCCCAGGGCCAGGCAGCTCTCGGGCATGCAGTTGCAGATGGCAAAGGTCTCGCCGGAGTGGAGCGTGGTGATCTGGTGGACGCAGCCCCGCTCCTCACAGAGCTTGATGAGCTCCTTTGCCTCGGCCACGGAGACGGGCTTGCCCTTGCCGGTGTGGTTGAACATGTCCGCCACATGGCCCATGAAGATGCACAGGCCCTCGTCCAGATCGCCGCTGCCCTCGCCCATGAGCCTGCGGACCCGGCGGCACTGGCAGGGCGTCACGCTCATGTGGCCGTCGTTGTCCTCGATGTACTTGTTGCAGCGCTCGTTGTCGATGGCGATGGCGTCCGCGGGGATGGCGCTCTCCACCGGGATGACGCGCATGATGCCGGCGCCCATGGGGGTGTTGGGCGCGTGGTCGATCTGGCTGTCGGTGGCGTGCTGGTGGAAGGCGTAGGCGATCTCGGGGTGGGCCAGACAGAACTTCTCGTTTACCAGCAGGAACTCAAAAATGCCGGGGGTATAGGGCGGCAGCAGGTAGATCTCCAGCCCCACCTTGGGCACGATGACCTGGACCACCAGGCCGATCTCGGTGATCTCGTGCAGCACTTCCTTGGTGCGCTTGACGCTGAGCCCGGCCTTGCGGGCGATGATGGGGACGAACGCGGGCTTCATACTGGTCAGGGCCAGCATGACGGCGATCTGCTCGTCGGTGATCCACTTCTCGAACACCCGGTACTCCGCGCAGTCCGGCGTGATCTTGTAGTGATGGTCCTGGATCTTCTCACACAGCTGGATCAGATTCTCTCTCACTTGCAAAGAAAAACCCTCCTTATACTCTGAACTGAAACGGTCGTTTTCAGTCTGCTAACTTACAGTGTATCTGTTTCGGAGAGAAAAGTCAAACTCTTTCTTGGAAGGGGAAAGGAATTGCTCCAAAATCGTGGAAAAGGGCGAAAAGATATGCTATAATACGGAATATCAAGAAAACGCAAAGGCGGTTGACGCGATGAACATCCTGATCCTCAACGGTTCCCCGGCGGGGGACAACAGCATCACCCTGCAGACTGTGCTGTACCTGGAAAAGCGCTTCCCCGAGCATCGCTATGAGCTCTTGAACGTCGGGCAGAGGATCCGCGCCCTGGAGAAGGACCTGCGTCCCGCACTGGAGCAGCTGCAAAGGGCGGAGCTGCTGCTGTTCTGCTACCCGGTCTATACCTTTCTGGTCCCGGCCCAGCTGCACCGCTTCCTGGAGCTGGTGAAGGCGAGCGGGGCGGAGCTGCGGGGCAAGTTCGCCGCCCAGATCAGCACCTCCAAGCATTTCTACGACATTACCGCCCACGCCTTCATCCGGGAAAACTGCGCCGACCTGGGCCTGCGCTATCTGGAGGGCCTGTCCGCCGATATGGAAGACCTGCTGAGCAAAAAGGGCCGAAAAGAGGCGGAGGACTTCTTCCGCCATGTGCTTTGGGCCGCGGAAAACGGCGTGGAGACCCCCTGCCGCCTGCCGGCGATCCCCGCGCAGCCGCTGACCACGGCCACGGTGCCGGCCGACGAGGGGCCTCACCGGGATCCCCACCGGGTGGTGATCGTGGCGGACCTGGAGGAGGGAAACGAGCGGCTGCGGGCCCTGATCCGGCGCTTTCAGGTCCTGGCGCCCTTCCGCTGCACGGTGGTGAACCTGCGGGACTTCTCCTTTGCCGGCGGCTGCCTGGGCTGCTTCCACTGCGCCGCGGACGGGACCTGCGTGTATAAGGACGGCTTTGACAAGCTGCTGCGGGAGCAGATCCAGAAGGGGGACGCCACGATCTACGCCTTCTCCATCCGGGACCATTCCATGGGCTCCCGCTTCAAGCTCTATGACGACCGGCAGTTCTGCAACGGCCACCGCACCGTCACCATGGGCAAGCCCGTGGCCTATCTGGTGGACGGGTATCTCTCCGCCGAGCCCAACCTGCAGACCCTGATCGAGGGCCGGGCTCAGGTGGGCGGAAACTTCCTGGCAGGCGTGGCCTGCAGCGAGGGGGATGCGGACCGGCAGACCGAGGCTCTGGCCCGGAACCTGGCCTACGCCATGGAGAAGAACTATCAGCAGCCCGCCAATTTCTACGGCGTGGGCGGCATGAAGATCTTCCGGGACCTGATCTACACCATGCAGGGCCTGATGCGGGAGGATCACCGCTTCTACAAGAAGCACGGCTTCTACGACTTCCCCCAGAAAAAGCGGGTCCGGATCGCGGCCATGTATCTGGTGGGGGCCATGATGAACAGCAAAAAGCTCAGCAAAAAGCTCGGCGCCAACATGACCAGGGGGATGCTGATGCCCTATCAGAGCGCCCTGAAGAAGGCGGAAGCGAGAAAAGAATGAGACCGGGAAGGGGCGTGCAGCTAAGGGATGCGATAGCCGCAAAAAGGATCTTTTCGCGCCGAACTTCGTTGAAAATGCTCGGAATACAAAGCCAGTATTCCTGCGCTTTTCGCCTCGTTCGACACAAAAATCTCTCTTTTTGCGGTGCGAAGCAGTTTTGCGAGAGCGTTTTTTCGTCCAGACAATATAGAAAACACCGGGAATACTTTGTGTATTTCCGGTGTTTTCTGTGCC
>CACYLY010000053.1 GCA_902775355.1 Oscillospiraceae bacterium | reverse complement strand
ATCTTCAGTGATGGTAAAATCATCACGATGAGTCAATTCTAGTACTGTCGGGTAGAAAATGCAAAGAAGCTTGAAGGAATTCGGTAATAATAAAAAAGGATTGCTACCTTTGTTAAGATAGCAATCCTATTCTGGCGGAGGGTTAGGGATTTGAACCCTAGCGCCGGTGTTGCCGGCCTACGAGATTTCGAGTCACGCCTCTTCGACCACTTGAGTAACCCTCCAATCGCTGTAATAGTATAACCGATGGCCGGACAAAATGCAAGGGCCAGTATTTTTGGTTTTCCATATATAAATTGTTTATTAATTTATATATGAGTATTGACAAAAGTGTTTCGCGGGTGTATGATACGCTCATGAGAGAAGAGGGAGCGGATCGCCGTCCGGCGCTGCGGCCCTCGGGAAAGGATGATTGCGATGAAAAAGACGCTGTACAGTCTGATGCTCAACGACGAGGTGGTCCGGGAGGTGGACGCCCTGGCCCACCGCATGGGCACCAACCGCTCCAGCCTCATCAACCAGATCCTGGCGGAGTACGTGGGCTACACCACGCCGGAGCGGCGCATCAACGACGTGCTGAGCACCATCCAGGCCCTGCTGAGCCCCAGCCGGGACCTGGTGCCCTTCTTTGCGCCCAACTCCTCCAGCGTGTCCCTGAAAAGCTCCCTGGAATACAAGTACCGGCCCACGGTGAAATACGAGGTGGAGCTGTACCGGGGCGGGGGCGAGTCCATCGGCGAGCTGTCGGTGCTGTTTCGCACCACCTCGGCCCCGCTGCTGCAGGCCATGACGGCGTTCTTCCGCCTCTGGAAGCAGATCGAGGACGCCCACCTGGCCCCGAGCACCGGCGCGCGGATCGACTACGCCCTCTACGACGGGAAATTCCTGCGCTCCCTGGCCGTGCCGGAGCGGGACTGCAGCGCCGAGGAGCTGGCCGGGGCCCTGTCCGAGTATATCCAGCTCTTCGACCGGCTGATGAAGGGCTACCTCTCGGGCCGCTTCGACGCCCACGAGGTGGAGGCCGCCTACTACGCCCACATGCTCCAGGCCAAGCTTCACATCTGAGCAATTCGGAATTCGGAGTTCGGAATTCGGAATTCTGATCCGTCGCCGCAGGCAAGGCCATTCTTCATTCGTTTGTTTTTTCACTGGCAGTGTTCCGCGGGGAACCCCTTTCGTCATCCGCCTTGCGTGAGACGGCGGATGACACCTCCCCCAAAGGGGGAGGCAAGGACGCTGAGAAGTCTTGCTTCCCCCTTTGGGGGAAGTCCCCAGTGCGCACACTGGGGGATAGGGGGATCCGATCCGTCGGTGAAACTGACGCCAACTTCTTCATTCCTTCATTTCTTCATTTCTTCATTTCTTCATTTGAACAGGGGGTGTTCCCATGAACGCTGAAACTTATACCCGCAAGTCTCTGGAGGCTGTGCAGACCGCCCAGGCCATGGCCCAGGAGAACCACAACAACTATATCACGCCCGAGCACCTGCTCTATGCCCTGGCGGACCAGGACGGGGGACTGATCCCCTCCCTGCTGGGCAAAATGGGCGTGGACGCCGACGGGCTGCTGGCCGAGCTGGACAGCGCCATCCGGCAGCTGCCCAAGGTGGGGAACGTGGACTCCGTCTACCTCTCCGCCGACGCCAACCGGGCCCTGAACGCCGCCGAGAAGGCCGCCAAGTCCATGGGGGACGAATACATCTCCGTGGAGCACCTGATGATCGGCATTTTCGCCGCGGCCACCCCGGCCATCAAGCGCATCTTCGCCGACCACGGCATCACCAAAAACGCCTTTACCGAGGAGCTGAGCAAGGTGAAGACCGCCCCGGTCACCGGGGACAATCCGGAGAGCACCTACGACGCCCTGACCAAATACGGCACCGACCTGGTGAAGCGGGCCCGGGAGAACGAGCTGGACCCGGTGATCGGCCGGGACAATGAGATCCGCAACGTCATCCGCATCCTCTCCCGCAAGACCAAGAATAACCCTGTGCTCATCGGCGAGCCCGGCGTGGGCAAGACCGCCATCGCCGAGGGCCTGGCCCAGCGGATCGTCCGGGGGGACGTGCCCGAGGGATTGAAGGAGGAGGAGATCCGCAAGAGCGAGGGCAAGATCATTCTCTTCATCGACGAGCTGCACACCATCGTGGGCGCCGGCAAGACCGAGGGCAGCATGGACGCGGGCAACCTCCTCAAGCCCATGCTGGCCCGGGGCGAGCTCCACTGCATCGGCGCCACCACCCTGGACGAGTACCGCAAGTACATCGAGAAGGACGCGGCCCTGGAGCGGCGTTTCCAGCCGGTGCTGGTGGATGAGCCCACGGTGGAGGACACCATCTCCATCCTCCGGGGCCTGAAGGAGCGCTACGAGGTCTACCACGGCGTCCGCATCCACGACGCCGCCCTGGTGGCCGCCGCCACCCTCAGCCACCGCTATATCACCGACCGCTTCCTGCCGGACAAGGCCATCGACCTGGTGGACGAGGCCTGCGCCAAGATCCGCACGGAGATCGACTCCATGCCCGCGGAGCTGGACGACATCCGCCGGAAGATCATGCAGATGGAGATCGAGGAGATGGCCCTGAAGAAGGAGGAGGACCCCCTGAGCCAGGACCGCCTTGCCAAGCTGCGTCAGGAGCTGGCGGAGCAGAAGGACAGCTTCAACGCCATGAAATCCCGCTGGGAGGCGGAGAAGAACAGCGTGGACGAGGTCAAGCGTCTCAAGGGCGAGATCGAAAAGCTCCACGGCGAGATCGAAAACGCCCAGCTGCGCTATGAGTATGAAAAGGCCGCCAAGCTCAAGTATTCCGACCTGCCCGAGCTGGAGCGTCAGCTCCGGGAGGCGGAGAAGAACAGCGAGAACCGGAAGAACAGCGGCCTGGTCCACGATACCGTCACCGAGGAGGAGATCAGCGAGATCGTGGCCAAGTGGACCGGCATCCCCGTGTCCCGGCTGATGGAAGGAGAGCGGGAGAAGATCCTGCATCTGGACGAGCAGCTGCACAAGCGCCTGGTGGGCCAGGACGAGGCGGTGCAGAAGGTAACCGAGGCCATCCTGCGCTCCCGGGCCGGCATCGCCGACCCCAACCGGCCCATCGGCTCCTTCCTGTTCCTGGGCCCCACGGGCGTGGGCAAGACGGAGCTGGCCAAGGCCCTGGCCGAGTGCCTGTTTGACGACGAGCACAACATTGTGCGCATCGATATGACCGAGTATATGGAAAAATTCTCCGTCTCCCGGCTCATCGGCGCGCCTCCGGGATACGTGGGCTACGACGAGGGCGGCCAGCTCACCGAGGCCGTGCGGCGCAAGCCTTACAGCGTGGTGCTCTTCGACGAGATCGAGAAGGCCCACCCGGACGTGTTCAACATCCTCCTGCAGATCCTGGACGACGGCCGCATCACCGACTCCCAGGGCCGCACCGTGGACTTCAAGAACACCATCATCATCCTGACCTCCAACCTGGGCAGCCCCTATCTGCTGGAGGGCATCGGCCCCGACGGGACGATCAGCGACGAGGCCCGGGAGGCCGTGATGGCGGAGCTGCGCCGGGCCTTCCGGCCGGAGTTCCTGAACCGGCTGGACGAGACCATCCTCTTCCGCCCGCTGACCAGGGAGAACCTGACCGGCATCATCGACCTGCTGGTGGAGGGCCTGCGCAAGAGACTTGCAGAGCAGAACCTGAAGCTGGAGCTGACGGATGCCGCCAAGAGCCTGATCATCCAGCGGGGCTACGATCCCCTCTACGGCGCGCGGCCCCTCAGACGGGTGCTGCAGAGCAGCGTGGAGACCCTGCTGGCCCGCACCATCCTGCGGGGCGACCTGGAGAGCGGCTCCACCATCACCGTGGACGCGGAAAACGGGGAACTGGTCTGCCGCTGAGCGCGGGAGCAGCCCAGCGCCCCTCCCCGCCGTAGGGGCGACCTTTGGTCGCCCGCCTTTGCGCCCGCGTGCGGGATCTGCGGCGCGATGAGGGCATCGCGCCCTACGCGGGCCAACCGTCCTCCGCCGTAGGGGAGGGGCTTGCCCCTCCCGCCGTTGCGCACCGCCCCGCGCCCGTAGCGCCGGGCATTGCCCGGCGTCGTTCTGCGCGGGGTTCGCCGAGCGATGCTCGGCGCTACGGGGGATCGCCCGCCATTCCCCGCCCGCGTGCGGGATCTGCGGCGCGATGAGGGCAATCGCGCCCTACGCGGGCCGACCGTCCTCCGCCGTAGGGGCGATTCACGAATCGCCCGCCCGTCCCGCGCCGCGCCCGTAGCGCCGGGCATTGCCCGGCGTCGTCCTGCGCGGGGTTCGCCGACCAATGGTCGGCGCTACGGGGGACCGCCCGCCGATACACGCCGACGTTCCATCCTCCGCCGTAGGGGCGATTCACGAATCGCCCGCCCGCTGCCCACGCCGAAATAATAAAACGTGAGACAGAGCCGCCTGCCGGGCGCTTCCGTCTCACGTTTTGCTTTTGCCGCCGGGCTGCCGGGGGTCCTTTCGGGCGGCCAGATACCGCTCCTCGCATTCCCGCTGGGCGGCGATCAGCAGCTCCCTGGCCCGGGCGGGGTCGCCCGCCTCCAGCGCCGCCAGCGCGTCGGTGACCCGGTTGAACAGATGCAGATACATGCTTTTGAACATTTTGTTGCCTCCTGACCGTGCGTCGATCATGCGTCAAATCGCCTTCACAGTATATTTTGACGCTAATATTTTGTCAATACTTCGTCGTGGAGGCGTTGACAAAATGAAGGACAACAAGAGCAGGTACACCCTGCGCATCGACCAGGAGCTGCTGGACAAGCTGGGCTATGTGGCGGAATACGAGGGGCGCACGAAAAACGGCGAGCTGGTCCATATGATCCGCCGGCGGATCGCGGCCTTTGAAAAGGAACACGGCCCCATCGAGCTCGGAGATGACTGATCCTTTCTATCGGCGCAGAAAAAACCTCTGTGGAAGAGCGGCTCTTCCATAGAGGTTTTTGTATGCGGACAATTCTCTTCAGCGCTTCTTGCCGAAGCGGAAGGCGAAGACCAGGGTCACGGCGGACAGGGCCAGGGCGGTGGCGATCAGCATGGCCTCGTAGGGGAAGGGCAGGACCTTCCGCAGTAGGAACACGGCGGAGAGGGCCAGCGCGTCCACCAGCAGGCGGCCCAGGTTCCCCGCCATGATGGCGTTGGTGTCTTTCTTCTGCATGGCCTTGTTCAGGATCAGGGTATTGACCCAGCCCCAGAGCGCGCCCCAGGCCAGCCCGGCCAGTACGCCGATGAGAATTGCCGTGATGTTCATGAGATCGACCTCTTTCCCCGTTTCGGACGCCCCGCCGGGGCGTTTTTTCCATTATACCAGCGATCCGCGGAGAAGGGAAGCGCTTTTTCCGCTTTTTCACCGAAGGGCCGTTCAGCCGTCCTCCCCGCCCAGCTCGGCGCCGGGGTAGTAGTGGGCCAGGATCTGCCGGTAGTCCGCCCCCTCCCGGGCCATCACCATGGCGCCGTACTGGCTCATGCCCACGCCGTGGCCGAAGCCAGTGACGGAGAAGACGAACATGCCCTCCGCGTATTCCAGGGAAAAGGCGGTGGAGCGCAGGGAGAAGAGCCGCCGCAGCTCCGTGCCGGAGACGGAGACGCCGCCCAGGACCAGGCTCTCCACCCGGCCGCTGGCGTCCCGCCGGCATTCGCCCAGCCAGTCCTCCTCGGGGCCGGAGAAGTCCGCCTCCGGGCGGGCGGAAAGGATCACGTCCCGAAAGTCCAGGGGATCGCAGCGCAGCATGCTGCGATAGCCGGGCACGTCCTCCGGCCCCTCGGGGCTGGACACGCTCACCAGATAGGGCCGGGGGTTCCAGACCGCGCCGCAGTCCTCGGTGGCTCCGGCGGAGGAGGAGTGGAAGGCCGCCAGGATGGGCTCGCCCTCGTAGGTGAGGATCTGTCCCCGGGTGGCCTCCACCGCCTGCCGGACCCGGAGCAGATTGTCCCCGTAGGCCTCGCCCCATTTCTCCCGCAGGGCCTCCTCGCTCTGCCAGGCCTGGCAGCAGCCCGGATCGGCGCAGAGGTCCGCCTCCGGGTGCTTGCCGGTGGCCGCGCAGTAGCGCGCGTAGCTCCGGGCGGCCACGGCCTGGGCCTTCAGGGCCTCCTCAGGGAAGGAGGCGGGCATCTCCGCCGCCACCACCCCCACCAGGTAGTCCTCCTCCGAAAGGGACAGGACCCGGTCTCCCAGCAGCAGGCGCAGCTCCCGGGGAGCGGCGGGCTCCGCCGCCGTCGCCGCCGCCGTCGCCGCCGCCGGGGAGGGGCTCGGCGCGGGGACGGCCGAGGGCTCCGGCGCCTGGGCCATGGCCGAAGGCGGCGAGGGCAGAGCCAGGGGCAGCAGATAGACCAGCAGCAGGGCGAGAAAAGCCCAGAACAGATTTCTTTTCACAGGCGCGCCTCCATTCTTTTCCGCAGGAACACTTGACGGCATGTCCAATTCAGGGTACAATATCGGGTACGTGATCAATCCTTATGGAAACGGAAGCGGAATTATGCGAGAAAAACCTTTGGAACTGAGTCTCTATGCGGCGGGCGCCGGCGCCTTCGGCGTGTTTTTGCGCTGGATGGAGGATCAACTGGCCTTTAACGAGGAGGGCCTGGCCGACCCCAGCGCCTTTCATTTCCTCCTGGCGGCCTTTCTGCTGGCCTGCCTGGTGGTGTTCTGGCGCTTTATTCAGGAGATCGACCGGAAGCGCTATGAGATCTCCCCGGTCTTTCAGGAGGCCCTTTTTACCGACGTGAAGCTGCAGACCGCGCTGAGCTTCCTTGCCGGCTTCGTCATGGCGCTGGGCGCGCTGATGACCTTCGCCAAGAGCGAGACAGACCAGTATGTGGGCATGCTTCGGCTGCTGTCCGGACTGGCGCTGCTGTCCGGCCTCGTCTTTCCTCTGGTGCTGCGGGAGGCCCAGCGGGAAAAGCCCCGCTTCGGGCTGCTGTGCCCCATGATGCTGGCGCCCATGTTCACCTATGCCGTGTGGCTGATCCTCAGCTACCGCAGGAACGCCATCAACAGCGTCCCCCTGGCCTACGGGATGGATATGCTGACGGCGATCGTGAGCATGTCGGCCTACTTCAACATGGCGGGCTTCGCCTTCGGCGGGGCCAAGCCCAAGCGGGCCCTGCTGCTGGCGATGCTCAGCTGCACGATCTGCATCATGTCCCTGGCGGACCTGCGCTACACCGGCATGCAGTTCATCCTGCTGGCCACCGCCGGCCAGATGCTGCTGTATGTCTGGATCCTGCTGCGGAACCTGAAGGAACGGGAGCGGAAGGTCATCGTCCAGAAGGACGACGGCTTCGAGCATCTCAGATAACAGAGCAAAAAGAAAACGGAGCGGGATCTCCAACGAGATCCCGCTCCGTTTTCTGCGAACTGCGAACTGCGAACTCACTTGACCTTGAAGCTGATCTTCACTTCCACGGTCTCGCCGCCGGCCAGGGTGAAGACGGCGGTGGCGGAATAGGTCCCCTTCTTCAGGTCCTTCACCGGCTGGATGGTCCAGGTCTTCTCGTCGGTCTTCCCGGCCTTTACGGTGCCGGCCTTGCCGGTGTTCAGCTTGAAGCAGTCGGCGTTCTTGCCCTCCAGCTCCACGCTCTCGATCCGGGCGTCCACCTCCCCGGAATTCTCCAGCTTGAAGGCCGCGGCCTTGGGGGGATCCTCGCCCTCCTTGCCGCTGGCCAGCGCGGGGGCGCTGATGCGGACAAAGGCATAGGACGCGGTGCTGAGCTCGCTGGGCTCGGCGCCCTCGGCCAGGGCCACGGCGGTGACGATCACGCCCTCCGTCAGGCTCAGGGGCTCCTCATAGAGCTGGCCGTTATCCTCGTCGGGCTTGCTGCCGTCGGTGGTGTAGTAGATCTCCGCGCCCGCGGGGGCGGTGATCTCCAGAATCTGCTCCTCGGCGTAGGTTCCCTCCTCCAGATCGAAGACCGGGGCCTCCGGCCGGAAGCGCAGGCGCAGGGTCAGGTTCCCATCCGCTTCGGAGAGGGTCCAGCTGCCGTCCTCGTTCTCGGTGAGGACGCCGGCGTCCGCCTCCGCGTCCGTGAGGATCCAGCCCTCCAGCGGCGTGATGACCAGCTCCTCGTCCTGGTTCAGATAGCCGTCCGCCGACAGGCCCTCGATCTCGGCGAAGGCGCTGTAGTCCGCTTCGAACTCGACCCGGAAGGAGCCGTAAATATGGCTGTCCTGCACGTCGTCGTCAAAGGTATAGACCAGGGCGTCGTTGCGGTAGACCGTGCCGCCGTTGTTGTACACGGTGCCGCCGTTTGCGTAAACCGTGCCGCCGTTATTGTAGACGGTGCCGCCGTTCTGATACACCAGGCCGCCGTTGTTGTACACGAGGGCTCCGTTATTGTACACGGTGCCGCCGTTATTGTACACGGTCTCCCCCTCCATGGGGTAGCAGACCTGGTCCTCCCCGTTGATGACAGGGGCGCTCTCCTCTTCTTCCTCGGGCTCTTCCGCGGGAGCGGGCGGATCCGTCGCGGGCTCCTCCGGCTCCTCGGGTTCCTCCGGCTCCTCCGGCTCTTCGGGGCCTTCGGGTTCTTCCGGGTCTTCGGGTTCTTCCGGGTCTTCCGGCTCCTCGCCGGGTTCTTCCGTCTCCACAGGCTCCTCGGCGGGCTCGTCGTCCCCCTCGGCCAGGGCGGTGGCGGGCAGCAGGCACATCAGCAGCGCCAGCGCCAGCAGGATCGCCAGATACTTCTGCAGCTTCATGGGCAGGCTCCTTTCTCGATGAAAACCGGGTTTCCTCTTCCCATTCATTATACCGCGCCCTGGCCCGGGTGTAAAGCGAGAAGCGCAAAAATCCCCGCGTCTCCGAAAAGAACGCGGGGATTTTTCCTTGTGCGCGCCGCTTATACGCGGATCGTATTATTTCTGAACGGCGGCCAGCTTCCGTTCCCGGCGGCGGAGGACCTCCTCGCTCTTGGGCTGGATGTCCCCGGCCTGGGTCAGGGCCCACTTGGTCATCACCGGGCCGGCCAGCTCGTACACCAGCACGGCGAAGAGCACGATGTTGCGGATCAGCGGCCCGTCCCCGGGCAGCTGACTGGCGGTGACGCACATGCCCAGGGCCACGCCGGCCTGGGGCCAGAGGGTGATGCCCAGGTACTTGACCACCTTGGGCTGGCAGCGCATCATCCGGGCGGATTCCCGGGCGCCGAAGTACTTGCCCAGGCAGCGGCTGAGAATGTAGATCAGGCCGATGATCACCGAGCTCAGCTTGAGGAAGACGGCCAGCTCCAGCTCCGCGCCGGAGAGCACGAAGAAGAGCACCATCAGGGGGGAGGACCACTTGTCCGCCCGCTCCATGATCTCATCGGACAGGGGGCAGAGGTTGCAGAAGACGCTGCCCAGCATCATGCACACCAGCAGGGGAGAGAAGCCCATCTCCGCCTTGCCGAGGGGGATGTCCACCTTGGACAGGGCCACGGTGAGGAACACGAAGCCGATGGTCATGGCCACCCGGTTGCGGTTGGAGTGGAACAGCGCCTCCAGCCTGGTCAGCACCCAGCCGGCCGCGGCGCCCAGGCCCAGGGAGCCCAGGATCTCCAGCAGGGGGTTCAGGGCCACGGAGTAGAAGTCCACGGAGCCGCTGCCCAGGGCCTCCGCGATGCCGAAGGACACGGCGAAGAGCACCAGGCCCACCGCGTCGTCCAGGGCGACGATGGGCAGCAGCAGATCGGTCAGCGGGCCCTTGGCCTTGTACTGGCGCACCACCATCAGGGTGGCCGCCGGGGCGGTGGCCGCGGCGATGGCGCCCAGGGTGATGGCGGCGGAGAGGCTCAGGGTCTGGGGGGCGAGAAAATGGAAGACGATCAGCACCAGGTCCACCAGCGCCGTGGCGACCACAGCCTGCAGGATGCCGATCACCGTGGCCTGCTTTCCGGTCTCCCGCAGCTGGGAGAGGCGGAACTCATTGCCGATGGAAAAGGCGATGAAGCCCAGGGCCACGTCGGAGATCAGGCCCAGGCCCTCCAGCTCCTCAAAGCTCTTGAAGCCCAGACCGGGGATGCCCAGGGCGCCGATGAGACTGGGGCCGATGAGCACGCCCGCCACCAGATAGGCGGTCACGTCCGGCAGCTTCCAGCGGCTCATCACGCGGGTCATCATCAGCCCGGCGAAAATGGCGACGGATAAAGACAGCAATTCGGTCATATAAAACATCTCCTTCAAAACGCCAGGCTATCATACGCCTCCCGGGGACAAAATGCAAGCGTGGTTTTCATTTTGCCCGCAGGGCGCCGAAGCTGTCACGGCTCCGCGAGCGAAGGATGACGCCGTAGAGGCGACCTTCGGTCGCCCGCCGTCCCCCGCCGACGTTTTGCCCCCCTTGCCTAAAGGGGGGTGCCCCAGTGCGCACACTGGGGCGGGGGGATACCATTCCGCAGGAACTTGCAGAACTTATCCCCCAGTCACCCTCGCGTCGCTCGGGCGACAGCGCCCTTTAGGCAAGGGGGCCCTTCCGCCGTAGGGGCGACCCTTGCGGTCGCCCGCCGTCCTACGCCCGCGTGCGTGATCTGCGGCGCGATGAGGGCATCGCGCCCTACGCAGATCGACCGTCCACCGCCGTAGGGGCGACCTTTGGTCGCCCGCCGATCCCCGCCCGCAAAGCCATCCCACTGCGGGGGAAGGCAAAACCGCGTCCGCCCCGCGTCCGTAGCGCCGGGCATTGCCCGGCGTCGTCCTGCGCGGGGTTCGCCGAGCAATGCTCGGCGCTACGGGTGCGCACCTGCGTTTCGTCTGCTGTCGCTGGGGCCGACGCCCTCGGCGAGAAAAGATCTTTCGACTTCGGCTTCGCCTCCGCTCAAGATGACAGGGCGGAGCGCAAAAACACCCTGCGGACGACGATCGTCCGCAGGGTGCCGCGCTATGGATTCCATTGTGCCGGGTCAGGCGGGACGGGGGACCATCCCCTGTCCCGCTTGATCTGCCGCCGGCTGCGCGAAGCCGCGATTCCCCGACGCGGGGAGAGGCAAGCGCTTGGCTCCTTCCCATCCCCTTGCCTTGTTCTCTGATTCCCTGCTTCAAAGGCTCACCAGGGATCCTGGGGCTCCTCGGAGTATTCCAGATCCCGCTCGGACACGAGGATCTGCCCGTAGTTCTCCAGATACTGCACCACCGTGACGTGGAGCACGCCGCTCTCCGGCGCCCAGTCGGGCTTGGGGAAGATGAAGCGGGCGGTGTAATAGGAGGGGCCCACGTAGTCCCCAAAGGAGTAGGACTCCTCCCGCTCCTCATAAGTGACGCTGTCCGGGTCGATGGGGCGGCCGTCGATGGAGAAGGAGACGCTGAGGGTGCCGGACTTCACCGCCTCCGGATCGTCCAGCACCAGGCTCACGGGCAGATCGGATTCGTAGGTCCCGAAGCGGAAGCAGCCGGGATAGTTCCAGTCGGACTTCTCCGTGTCTTTCGGCCAGTATCGGACGCCCCAGCCCAGCTCCGGCGCGGCGACCAAATCCCGTTCCTCCGTCACGGGCACGCCGTCCTTTTCATAGACGATCACGGCGTGCATCGCCAGCTCCTCCGGGAAGGTGTTGCGCTCTTCGTACGCGTCCATGTGGGCAAAATACAGATCGTCCAGTTCCACACCTGGCAGCTCCAGCACCCCCTTCATCAAGTCCTTCGGATCCAGGTGGTAACTGGTCACCGGCAGGTCCAGGATGGGCTCCCGCAGCTCCAGCTCGATGGACGTAAAGGCCTCCGGCACGGTGAGGATCAGGCGGATGTAGTTGGTGGAGGAGAAGTTGTAGAACAGGATCTCACAGGAGGGCTCCGGCTCGGGCGTGGGCTCCGGAGTCGGCTCCGGGGTGGGCGCGGGCGTCGCCGTCGGCTCCGGCGTGGGGCTCGGGATCGGCTGGGCGGTGGGGACGGGCGAGGGCGCCGCGGGAGTCGGCTGCTCCGCCGGGGGGAGCAGGACCGGCCGCAGTCTCCCCGCCAGCAGCAGGAGCAGGGCCCCCGCCGCCAGGAAATAGAGCAGCTTCCGCCGCCGCTTCCCGGGGGCCGGGTCCGCCGGCGGACCCGGGGGCGGAAATTCCTCCGGCGGAGGCGTCACCTTGGGCGGCGGCGCGGGAAACTCCGCTGCCGGGGGCGGGAATTCCTCCGGCAGGGAGGTCCATTCTTCACGGTCCATGGCTGCGCCTCCGCTCAGCGCTGATGCAGGTCAAGCTGCGGGAAGGGGCACTCCACGCCCACGGACTTGAAGCCCAGCAGCAGCTCCCGGTTCAGAAGCCGGGCGCCGGAATAGATCTTGTCCTCCGGCACCTCCACCACGAAGCGCAGGGTCACGCCGGAGGCGCCCAGGGCCTGCACGCCCAGATACCGGGGGGCGGACAGGAAGGTGTCCCCCCGGGCCTGGAAGATCTTCTCCGTCAGGGCGGGGAGCTTCTGCTCCAGGGCGGGCAGATCCGTCTCATAGGGAATGTCGATGTCGCTGACGGCCAGGGAGACGTTGCTGGAGCGGTTGAGGATGTTCTTCATATCGGAGTTGTTGATGATCTTCACGTTTTTGCCGGCGTCGATGATGGAGGTGGTGCGGATGCCGATCTCCTTCACGGTGCCGCGGAAGCCGTTGACCTCCACGATGTCGCCCACGTTGTACTGGTTCTCAAAGAGCATGAAGGCGCCGGTGACCAGGTCCGCGATCAGGCTCTCGGCCCCGAAGCCCAGCACCAGGGCCAGGATGCCCACGGCGGTGACGATGGTGGGCAGGTCCACCCCCAGGATGCTCAGGCCCCAGCAGAGGATGACGATGGCGGCCACGTACTTCAGCAGGCTCTGGGCCAGGGTCAGCAGAGTGCGGCTGCGATGGGCCTCGGGCTTGAACAGGCCCAGGAACAGATTCAGCAGGGTCTCGACCGCCAGCACGGCGAAGGCCATGGCAAAGGCCAGGGCCACCTTGCTCTCCGTGGCTTTGGAGAGGAAATACAGACCCACCGTCAGGGCGGCGAAGAGCAGCAGCCGGAGCAGGCGGGGCAGAATACGGCGTTCTTTCATAGGGGGGCTCCTTTCCGATTTAGTGTTGTGAATATTGTAGAATATCCGCGGCAGACTGTCAAGGGCGGGCGGATTTTCAGTTTTTAGTTTTTATTTTTTAGGAATGCGGGATTTTGATTCGACCCCGAGGAAGCTGCCATCTCTGTCCTCTATTCTCTGCCCTTTATGCTCTGCTCTCTGTTCACCGTTCTCTGTTCACTGTTCACTGAAAAAAGGGGCGGGCTGAGAAACTCAGCCCGCCAAAACAGGGTTGTGGGATAAAGATATGAGCCGATCTTCCCTCGGAAGACCCATTGGATAAGCATCTATACCATAGCGCCTTTTCCCGCTTTTGTAAAGAGCGAAGGAGCACCAGTTTTGTCGAATGCCTCTTTTTGCATAAAAAAGTTTCAGCCGGGTACACTATAGCCGAAACCAGGCGGTCAAGCCCGGGCTTTTCCCCGGCCTTGCCGCAGGAGAGGAGAATGACACATGATCATGGATCGCATCGCCCTGACCCTTGCCATCATCGGCGGACTCAACTGGGGCAGCGTGGGGCTCTTCCGCTTTGACATCGTGGCCTGGCTCTTCGGAGGCCAGACCGCCACGGTCAGCCGGGTGATCTACACCCTGGTGGGGCTTTCCGCCATCTGGTGCATCTCGCTGCTCTTCCGCAGCGACGCCGTCACCGACGAATAAGGAAAAGGGGAGCGCAAGCGCTCTCCTTTTTCTTATTCAGTTCGTAGTTCGTAGTTCGTAGTTCGTAGTTCGCAGCGGCGGAAGACGAGCGCGGCTGCGTAGTGTCAACCGGCCCTAAAAACTACGAACTAAAAACTACGAACTCATTTGTATCGGAGCTGGGGCTTGTAGAACTCGAAGATCACCGCGTCCCGGCCCTTCTCGTTTTTGGCCTCGTGAGAGGTCCAACCCACCTTCATGGCGCCCAGCAGCTCCGACAGCCGCACCGGCAGGGGCCGGAAGCCGATCTTGTAGGCGATGAACTGGGGACGGGCCAGGAAGTTCAGCAGGGTCCGGCTCAGCATGTAGGACTGGAGCAGACCGCGGCCGTCCTTGGTGTACTCGTCCGTGGGAGCGGCCAGCTGGCCCCGGACCAGATCCCGGGCGTGGAAGCGGAACCAGGCCACGATCCGGGGATCGAAGCTCTCGACGCAGGCCTCGCCCCGGTAGCCCTGCAGCAGGGCGTAGGTCTTTTTGCAGAGCTCCCGGTTGCGCCGGCCGGTCTTCAGCTCCACGATCAGGGGGCCCCGGCCCGCCACGGTGTCCAGCACCTGGGAGAAGAGGGGGATCCGGTGGGCGGTGCCGCAGAGGCCCATGGTCTGCAGCTCCTCGAAGCTGAACTCGTCCACCCTTCCGTGGACGCCGCAGACCCGGTCCAGGGTATCGTCATGGAAGACCACCACCTGGCCGTCCTTCGTCAGCTGCACGTCCAGCTCCGCGCCGTAGCCGGCCTCGGCGGCCAGACGGAAGGCCTCCAGGGAATTCTCCGGCACGGACTTGTCCCGGCTGTGCAGGCCCCGGTGGGCGAAATTCCTGCCGTAGAAAGGGGCCTTCTGCCGCTTCGTGGCCCGCCCGGGGGCGGTCAGGAACAGCGGCAGGGCCAGGGCGGCGGCGCCCAGGCCGAGCTTGACGAGAGTTTTCTTATCCATTCTCATATCCTCCGAAACAGCAGATCAGTCGTCCGCGCCCAGGGCTTCCAGACCGGAGACATTGGCCACCTTGCCGGCCTTGATGTTCTTGACGAAGGCCGTGAACACCGTGCAGCTGAGCAGGGTGAGGATGGTGGCGTAAACCGGCAGGGCGTTCCAGGCCATGGTGGCCTTCAGCACCAGACCCAGCAGCACCGGGGTGACGGTCTGGGCGGACATGCTGGCGGCGTAGTAGTAGGCGGTGAACTTGCCGATCTTCTTGGAAGAGCAGAGCTCCACCACCATGGGGAAGGAGCAGTTGTGCACCAGGGCCATGCCGAAGCCCTTCAGGGCCCAGACCACGTACAGCAGCACCGGGAAGGTGAACTCGCCGTGCTCGGCGCCGGCCTTCGGAACGTTGGTGGGGAATACGAAGCACATGATCACCAGGCCCAGGAAGGTGATCATCAGGCCGGAGGCGATGGTCCACTTGCGGCCCACCTTGTCCGCGATCTTGCCTGCGATGGCAAAGCCGACCACCGAGGCCACGCCGCCCAGGATCGTCAGGATCATGGTGGCGCTGGAGACGGATTTCAGATAGTAGATGACATAGTTGCCGATGTAGGTGCCCAGGGCGTTGTCGCTCATGAACCAGAGGAATTCCGCCCCCAGGATCGCCAGCAGCATCCGCTTGTTGGCCGGGGACATGGGCTTGTCGTCGTCAATGGGGGTCTCCACGGCGGCCAGCTGCTCGCCGACGGCCATCTCGCCCTTCAGCTGCTCAGCCAGCTCGTTTTCCCGGATGGTCTTGAAGAGCACCAGGGCGGAGATCACCATCAGCACCGAGGCGACGATGAAGGGCAGCTCGATGGTCCAGAGGTTCCGCTCGGCGATGGGGGCGTTGATGTAGCTGGACAGGACGAAGAAGATGCCCAGCACCGTGGCGAAGGCGCCGCCGAAATAGCCCATGATGTTGATGATGCCGTTGGCCTTGGCCCGCAGGGGCTTGGGGGTGATGTCCGGCATCAGGGCCACGGCCGGGTTGCGGTACATCATCATGAAGATCAGCACGATGGCCATCATGGCAACCATGCCCACGATGTTGTTGAAGTGGAAGAACAGGGGGATGAAGGGGAAGGCCACGGCGGACACGAAGGTGCCCACCAGGATATAGGGCATGCGCTTGCCGATGGGGGTCTTGGTCTTGTCGGAGAGATTGCCGAAGATGGGCAGCAGGATCAGGGCGGCCAGGTTATCGCAGGCCATGATGATGCCGACGATCCACTGCACCTCCAGGATCTTGCCCGGGTCGCTGGCCTTCAGCTCCGCGGAGGTCATGTCGTAGAAGCTGTGGGCGAAAATGTCCGTCAAAAAGGTGGGGCACCAGGAGTCGTACACCTGCCACAGGAGCAGGATGCCGAAGAAGGCGAAGCCGATGAGCGCGGTGCGTTTGTAGTTGAGCTTGAGCCCGCCGTTGGGCGCGGTCGTGTCCATAAAGATCCTCCCTTTTCCTTGCGTTTTTCAGGATGTGCTTATTCTTATCATAGCGCAGTTTTTCGGCCTTGTAAATGAAAAACTTCGGAGACGGCCGGAAAGCCGCCTCCGAAGCTGCGGGACGCCCGCGCCGGCTCGCAGCGCCCCCTGCCGGGCCTGCGAAAAACAGCAAAGCAATGGGCCTTCGGCACAAAAAACCCCCGCCTCCCGCCGGGAGCGGCGTGAGGCGAAGGGACATATTCATAAGCGGCGGGCTATTTCTCGTCGCACTCCGGCATCAGTTCCTGGGAGATGATGGTGAACATCTCGTCCAGCTTCTCCGCGTCCTCGGGGGAGAAGCGCTCCTTCATGCGCTGGACCACCTTCTGCTCGTAGTTGGTGAACAGCCGCAGATAGGAGTAGTACTTTTCCGACAGGACCAGATGGTATTCCCGCCGGTCCACCTGGGAGTTGGCCCGTTCCAGATAGCCCTTTTTGATCAGGTTGTTCACCTTGTAGGTGGCGTTGGACTGGGAGATGTTGAGGAAATCCGCAAATTCGCTGACCGTGGGCTCGCCCAGGATCTGGATCACTTCCAGAGAGAAGCCCTCCATGGCCGAAAGGGAACCGTCTCTCTCCCGCACCAGCTCGAAAACCTTCCGATAAAACTGAAGCTTGAACTTGTCATATACTTCCAAGAAGCTCTTTTCCAGCATGATCGGGGCCTCCTTTCCGTTCACTTCCATAATAATCCTTTTTATCCGGTTTGTAAATGCAAAAGGAACAATTATTTTAAATATTTTTTCCGCGTTTTCGTCCTTCATGACCAATTTGTGAATTTTCCGATCCGCTGCCGGAAACCCTTGACAAAGCAGGGGGGCGGTGCTATATTAGCACTCGGAACAAGAGAGTGCCAACAGTCGAAGGCGGAGAGTGCTAACATGGCTATCAGCGAGCGGAAAAAGAAAATACTGGCCGCCGTGGTAGAAGAGTACATCCGCACGGCGGAGCCGGTGGGCAGCAAGGCCATTGCCCGGAGAGGGGAACTGAGCTGCTCCCCCGCCACCATCCGCAACGAGCTGGCGGAGCTGGTGAGCCTGGGCTATCTGGAGCAGCCCCACACCTCGGCCGGCCGGGTGCCCACCCCCATGGGCTACCGGATGTACGTCAACGAGCTGATGGAGAAGCAGAAGATGAGCCTGGAGGAGACGGAGGAGCTCAACCGCCGCCTGAACCAGAAGCTCCAGCAGCTGGACGACACCATCCGGGACGTGAGCAGGCTGGCCTCCCAGCTGACGGATTATCCCGCCCTGGCCCTGACCACCCAGATCGCCGTCACGGTGAAGCGCTTCGACCTGATCTATGTGGACGCCAACAACTTCATCATCGTGCTCATGCTGAGCAACAACAGCGTCAAGAGCAAGCTGGTGCATCTGCCGGTGTCCGTGGATCAGGAGCTGGTGAAGCGCCTGGCCGCCCTCTTCAACGCCGGCTTCACCGGCATGGAGGACGAGAAGATCACCCCGGCCCTGATCCACGCCACCGAGCGGGCGGCGGACGATTCCCTGGGCCTGACGGCGGTGATCTCCGCCTTTGTGCTGGAGACCCTGGGCGAGGTCAAGACCCCCACCGCCTTCCTCTCCGGCGAGAACCGGCTGCTGAACCAGCCGGAGTTCCGGGACCCCGACAAGGCCCACAGGCTCATGAGCTACCTGTCCGGCGGAGGACGCATCCTGCCGGCGTCGGAGGCTCTGGGCGGCAGCGACGAGGTGAAGGTCCTGATCGGGCCGGAAAACGTGGCCGAGGAGCTGAAGGATTCCAGCGTGGTCATCGCCAGCTTCGACGCCGGGGACCATACCCGCTGCCTGATCGGCGTGGTGGGCCCCACCCGCATGGACTATTCCGCCGTGGCCGCCAAGCTCAGCTTCCTGGCCGCGGGCCTGAGCCGCCGCCTGGGCGGCGGAGAGGCACCCCCCGAGGGCATGCACAACAAACTCATCATCAAGGAGATAGATGACGGACATGAACGAAGATAAGGAAAAGAGAGAAGAGACCGCGGCCGAGCCCGCGCCGGAAGAGACCCGGGAAAACCCCGCCGGCGAAGGAGCGGACAAGAAAGCGGACAAAAAGGAAGAGAAAAAGGACAAAAAGTTCGGCCGGAAGAAGGACGACGAGCGTACGGCCGCCCTGGAGAAGGAAAAGGAAGCCCTGGAAAAGGACAAGGCCGCCCTCAACGACAAGTATCTGCGCATCTGCGCGGAGTATGACAACTTCCGCCGCCGCAGCCAGAAGGAAAAGGACGGCCTCTACGGCGAGGTCAAAGCCAACACCGTGCTGCAGTTCCTGCCGGTGTATGACAATCTGGAGCGGGCCCTGAAGCAGGGTACCGAGGACGAGGCCTACCGCAAGGGCGTGGAGATGATCATGACCCAGTTCGCGAATACCCTGGAGAAGCTGGGCGTGAAGAAGATCGAGAGCCTGGGCCAGACCTTCGATCCCAAGCTGCACAACGCCGTCATGCATGTGGACGACGAGAGCCAGGGCGAGAACCTGATCGTGGACGTGTTCCAGGAGGGCTTCATGCTGGGCGACAAGGTCATCCGCTTCGCCATGGTCAAAGTGGCCAATTAGTAGGGGCGATTCACGAATCGCCCGTGTCAACACCCCGCGTCAACAATTTGTATACACATCACTTTTCATATAGGAGGACAAAAAAATGAGCAAGATTATCGGTATCGATCTCGGTACGACCAACAGCTGCGTCGCCGTCATGGAGGGCGGCGAGGCCGTCGTCATCGCCAACGCGGAAGGCGCCCGCACCACCCCGTCTGTGGTGGCCTTCGCCAAGACCGGCGAGCGCATGGTGGGCCAGGTTGCCAAGCGCCAGGCCATCACCAACCCGGACCGCACCATCTCCTCCATCAAGCGCGAGATGGGGCCTATCTGGGCCAGACCGTCACCGAGGCGGTCATCACCGTCCCCGCCTACTTCACCGACGCCCAGCGTCAGGCCACCAAGGACGCCGGCAAGATCGCCGGCCTGGAAGTCAAGCGCATCATCAACGAGCCCACCGCGGCCGCTCTGGCCTACGGTCTGGACAAGGAGAGCGACCAGAAGATCATGGTCTACGACCTGGGCGGCGGCACCTTCGACGTGTCCGTGCTGGAGATCGGCGACGGCATCATTGAGGTGCTGGCCACCGCCGGCAACAACCGCCTGGGCGGCGACGATTTTGACGCCTGCGTCACCCAGTACCTGGTGGATGAGTTCCGCAAGGCCGAGGGCATCGACCTGAGCCAGGACAAGGTGGCCATGCAGCGCCTGCGGGAGGCCGCCGAGAAGGCCAAGGTGGAGCTGAGCAGCGTCACCACCTCCAACATCAACCTCCCCTATATCACCGCCGACGCCACCGGCCCCAAGCACCTGGACGTGACCCTGACCCGGGCCAAGTTCAACGAGCTGACCCACCACCTGGTGGAGAAAACCGCCGGCCCCGTGCGCCAGGCCCTGTCCGACGCGGGCCTGAAGCCCAGCGACATCAGCAAGGTCCTGCTGGTGGGCGGCTCCAGCCGCATCCCCGCCGTGCAGGACATGGTCAAGTCCCTGGTGGGCAAGGACGGCTTCAAGGGCATCAACCCCGACGAGTGCGTGGCCATCGGCGCGGCCATCCAGGGCGGCGTCCTGGGCGGCGACGTGAAGGGCATCCTGCTGCTGGATGTGACGCCCCTGTCCCTGGGCATCGAGACTCTGGGCGGCGTCTGCACCAGACTGATCGAGCGCAACACCACCATCCCCACCCGCAAGAGCCAGGTCTTCTCCACCGCCGCGGACAACCAGACCTCCGTGGAGGTCAACGTCCTGCAGGGCGAGCGGGAAATGGCCGCTTACAACAAGAGCCTGGGCCGCTTCCATCTGGACGGCATCGCCCCGGCCCGCCGCGGCGTGCCCCAGATCGAAGTCACCTTCGATATCGACGCCAACGGCATCGTGAACGTCTCCGCCAAGGACCTGGGCACCGGCAAGGAGCAGCACATCACCATCACCGCCTCCACCAACATGTCCAAGGAGGACATTGAAAAGGCCGTGAAGGAGGCCGAGATGTACGCCGCCGAGGACCAGAAGCGCAAGGAAGAGGTGGACATCCGCAACCAGGGCGACCAGATGGTCTATCAGACCGAGAAGACCATGGCCGACCTGGGCGACAAGCTCCAGGGCGCCGAGAAGGCCGAGGTGGAGCAGAAGCTCCAGACCCTGAAGACCGCCCTCACCGGCACCGACTCCGCCGCCATCAAGTCCGCCACCGAGGATCTGACCCAGACCTTCTACAAGCTCAGTGAGAAGCTGTATCAGCAGGCCGGCGGTCCCCAGGGCGGTCCCCAGGGCTTCGACCCCAGCCAGTACCAGCAGGGCCCCCAGGGTCCTCAGGGCGGCCAGGGCGGTCAGGACTACTACGACGCGGACTACACCGTGGTGGACGACGACAACAAGTAAGGGAACAGATAAAAGTGAACAGATAACAGAGAGTATCTTTTCTCTGTTCACCGTTCACTGTTCACTGTTCACTGTTCACTTCCCTTTCACCCCCCGCAAATACCATACCATTGAGCTGAGGAGCGATCCTCAGCTCATGGCGCGTATCAAGGAGAAATCCTATGGCAGAAAAACGAGATTATTACGAGGTCCTGGGCGTGGCGAAGGACGCCAGCGCCGAGGAGATCAAAAAAGCATACCGGAAGATCACCAAGGAGAACCACCCGGACCTGCACCCTGGCGACAAGGCCTGCGAGGAGCGCTTCAAGGAGGCCAACGAGGCCTATGAGGTCCTGTCCGACGAGGAGAAGCGCAGGAAGTACGACCAGTTCGGCCACGCGGCCTTTGATCCCAACGCGGGCTTCAGCGGCGGCGGTTTCGGCGGCTTCGGCGGCTTCGGAGACCTGGGAGATCTGGGCGATCTGGGCGATATCCTCGGCGGCATGTTCGGCGGCTTCGGCGGCTTCGGCGGCTTCGGCGGCGCGTCCCGGGCCAATCCCAACGCCCCCCGCCGGGGCGACAATGTGCGCGCCCAGGTGAACATCAGCTTCGAGGAGGCCGCCTTCGGCTGCGAGAAGGAGATTACCACCCAGCGGATCGAGCAGTGCCCGGACTGCAAGGGCTCCGGCTGCGCCCCCGGCACCACCGCCGAGGTCTGCCCGGACTGCAAGGGCTCCGGCCAGGTCCGCACCACCCAGCGCACCCCCTTCGGCATGGCCCAGACCATGGGCGTCTGCTCCAAGTGCCGCGGCACCGGCAAGATCATCCACCAGCCCTGCAAGACCTGCCGGGGCCTGGGCAGCATCCGGCGCCAGCACAAGATGACTGTGAAGATCCCCGCCGGCATCGACGATGGGCAGAGCATCTCCCGGGCCGGCTACGGCAACGCCGGCGTCAACGGCGGCCCCGCCGGGGACCTGCTCATCTCCGTGATCGTGCGGCCCCACGCCATCTTTGAGCGGGAGGGCACCAATGTCTACATGGAGCAGGAGATCAGCTTTGCCCAGGCCACCCTGGGCGCGGAGCTGGAGCTGCCCACCCTGGACGGCAAGGTGAAGTACACCATCCCCGAGGGCACCCAGCCCGGCACCACCTTCCGCCTGCGGGGCAAGGGCATCCCCTATCTGCGCAGCCCCGGCACCCGGGGCGATCAGTTCGTCACCGTGAAGGTGGGCGTGCCCCGGGGCCTGAACAGCACCCAGAAGGAGCTGCTGCGGCAGTACGCGGCCTCCATGGGCGAGACGGACAGCGGCAAGGGCGGCATCTTCGGCAAAAAGAAAAGGTAACATAGAGCTGAATCGGCTCCCCCGGTCTTCGGACCGGGGGAGCTCAAGCTTTCGACAAAGTGTCGACGGCTTGAAAGCAAAAATGGGAACTTTTTCGGAAGTTCCCATTTTTGCAGGATTGAACGGCTGGAGAGAGAGGCAGAGACGCGCCCGCCGCTGCGCACGTGTGTGTGATCTGCGGCGCGATGAGGGCATCGCGCCCTACGCGGCCCGCCGCCGCCCGCCCCGCGCCGCAGGGGAGGGGCTTGCCCCTCCCGCCGACCCGCGCCCACGCCTTGTCTGCGGGCCGCACGAAAGGCCCTTCCCGCCTCGGCGCAAAATTTCTGCACAACATTAGTTAAAAAACTTGTAATTTCCTGCCGGATACGGTACAATACGGTTTTGGAAGCCCCTATGCTGCAACGAGGAGGAGCCACGATGGGAGAAAAGAGAAAGAGACGCTTCGGAGACCGGCGGGACGCCTGGTGGGTCCGGGACGTGCCTGGTCTGACCACCATCATGATGCATATCATGGACAAGCGCACCGACGCCGAGGTCTTTATGAACGACACCTTCGACGTGACGGAGATCCTGCGCTACTGCGAGCAGAAAAACGCCGGGCATCCGGATTACAGGACCACGCTGTTCCACTGCCTGCTGATGGCCGTGGCCCGCATGGTGAAGGAGCGGCCCAAGATGAACCGCTTCATCCAGGGCCGGCGGCTCTACGAGCGCTTTGAGATCAGCCTGGCCTTCGTGGCCAAGCGCCGCTTCACCGACCACGCCGAGGAGGCTCTGATGTTCTTTACCCCCACGGATGAGGACACCCTGGACAGTCTCAGCTATCGCATTGCCGGCCAGGTGAAGGAGACCAAGAAGAGCGAGCACTCCACCGGCGGCATCGACGCCACCGTGGACGGCTTTGCCAAGATCCCCCGGCTGCTGCTGATGTTCGTGATCCACATCATCCGCAGGATGGACTTCTGGGGCGTGAATCCCAAGGCCCTCACCGACGGGGACCCCAACTACGCCAGCGTTTTCATGACCAATCTGGGCAGCATCAAGGGCCCGGCGGTGTATCACCACCTGAACAATTACGGCTCCAACAGCATGATGATCGCCATCGGCACCATCCGCAAGGAGGAGCGCCTCATGCCCGACGGCACAAAGCAGATCCGGGACGTGGTGGATATCGGCGCCACTCTGGACGAGCGCATTGCCGACGGCTTCTACTTCGTCCGGAGCCTCAAACTGGTCAAGCACATCTGCGAGCATCCCGAGCTTCTGGACCGCCCCCTGGGCGAGCCCAGCGGCTTTGATTACAAGTAAGGAGTTACTGTCATGGAGAAGATCACCGCCAAAACTCCCTGGGAGCCCTGGATGGGCGAGGTGCCCATGCATCTGGACTATTTTCAGGGCTCCATGTTCGACGCGGTCAAAATCGTTTCTGAGAAATATCCGGAAAACATCGCCTTTACCTTTCAGGGCAGTCCCACCCTCTACCCGGAAATGGTGCGCCAGATCGAGCGCTGCGCCAAAGCCCTGAAGGCGCTGGGCATCCGGGAAGGGGACAAGGTCACCATCGCCATGCCCAACTGCCCCCAGGCCATCTATCTGTTCTACGGCGTGAACCGCATCGGCGCCATCGCCAACATGATCCACCCCCTCTCCGCCGAGAAGGAGATCGAGTTCTATCTCAACGAGTCCGAGAGCGAGACGGCCATCACCCTGAACATGTTCTATCAGAAGTTCGCCAAGGTCCTGCCCAACACCGGGGTCAAGCACCTGGTCATCGCCAACATCGCCGACGTGCTCTCGCCCGCGCTGAAGCTGGGCCTGGCGGTGAAGAATTTCATCGACCCCATCGTCAAGGGCATCAAAAAGCACACGAAGCCCCAGTTCATCCCCCGGGTACCGAAGCACGCGCCAAACGTGATCCTGTGGAAGGACTTTCTGGCCGGGGGCGAGGCCTGGACCGGCGACTACGCCGTGAAGCGGACGGGGGAGGACCCCGCCGTGATCCTCTACTCCGGCGGCACCACCGGCACCACCAAGGGCATCGTGCTCACCAACCTGAATTTCAACGCCCTGGGCCAGCAGGTCGTGGCCGCCAACCCCATTTTCTCCGCCGGGGACAAGATGCTGGCCGCCATGCCCCTGTTCCACGGCTTCGGCCTGGGCGTCTGCGTGCACACCATGCTCTCCCAGGGGGGCTGCTGCGTGCTGATCCCCCAGTTCACCGCCAAGACCTACGCCAAGGACCTGCTGAAATTCCGCTGCAACTTCATCGCCGGCGTGCCCACGCTCTATGAGGCCCTGCTGCGGCTGGACACCATGGAGGGCGCGGATCTGAGCTGCCTGAAGGGCGTCTTTTCCGGGGGTGACAGTCTCAGCATCGAGCTGAAGAAGAAGTTTGACAAGTTCCTGGCCGAGCACGGCGCCTCCATCCAGGTCCGGGAGGGCTACGGCACCACCGAGACCGTCACCGCCTGCTGCCTGACGCCCCTGACCAAGGCCAAGGAGGGCAGCATCGGCATCCCCTTCTCCGACGTGTACATGAAGATCGTGGAGCCCGGCACCGACAGGGAGCTGCCCTATGGCCAGGAGGGCGAGATCCTTCTGGCGGGACCCACGGTGATGAAGGAGTACATGAAGCACCCCGAAGAGACCGCCCAGACCCTGCGGCATCACGCCGACGGTCTCACCTGGGTCTACACCGGGGACCTTGGCATCATGGACGAGGAAGGCTTCATCTTCTTCAAGGGCCGGGCCAAGCGGATGATCGTCTCCTCGGGCTACAACGTGTACCCCGCCCAGATCGAGAACATCCTGGACGCCCACGAGAAGGTGCAGATGAGCTGCGTCATTGGCGTGCCCGACTCCTACAAAATGCAGAAGGTCAAGGCCTTCGTGAAGCTGGCGGCCAACGTCCCCGCCAACGAGGAGACCAGGAAGGAGCTGCTGGCCTACTGCCGGAAGAACATCGCCAAGTACGCCATGCCCTATGACATCGAGTTCCGGGAGGACATGCCCAAGACCCTGGTGGGCAAGGTGGCCTACCGGGTGCTGGAGGAGGAAGAGCTGGCGAAGATGAAAGCTGCCGGCTGATCAGACTCTCGACACTGACAATCCGCCCCGCCGATCCGAAGATCGGCGGGGCGGATTGTCAGTGTCGGCGATTTTTTTGACCGGACGGTTGCCCGAGGGAAAAAGCCCGGGTGTTAAAGATCTTTCGACTCCGGCTTCGCCTCCGCTCAAGATGACAAGAACCGGCTTCGCCTCCGCTCAAGATGACAAGAACCGGCTTTGCCTCCGTTCAAGATGACAAGAACCGGCTTTTCCTGCATAGGAAACCGGCAGCCCCCTCGGGGCTGCCGGTTCGGTTTCTGTCGGGTTCAGCGGCGGGTGAAGCGGATGAGGCCGATATCGTCGTCGTTGAGAGTCAGAGAATCGCCCTCCCAGCTGCCGCGAAGGGGCGTGCCGAGCAGCGGGGACAGGGTCAGGCTGCCGTCCGCTTCGGTATAGGTGCCGGTGACGGACTTGTTCAGGTCGCTGATGTCCAGCTCGGCCAGGGCTTCATCGATCAGCACGTCCAGAGACTGGCCGGCCGCGGCCTCATAGTCGTCGGCAGTCATGCCCATCGAGCTGAGCATGTCGTTCAGGTAGGCGCGGAAAGCGTCCTTCAGAACGGGCAGCAGCGCGGTGCCGTCCATCTGCAGGGTAAAGCTGTTGTCATCTTTCAGCTCCAGGATCAGGTCCACATTGGCGTCTCCCAGATAAGCGGCCAGCTCGCCCAGCTCGTCGCCGGCGACTTCGGCCAGATTGATCTGGGCATACCAGGTGCCCGCGGGGGTGGAGGGCCGGCATTTGAGCAGCCAGTCCGCGCTGTCCTTGTAATCGCCCAGGGCCTCGAACGCTTCCGCCGCAGCCTCGGTATCTCCCTTGTCAAAGGCCTGGAGAGCCAGCTGGTAGCGGCAGGCCTTGACCTGCTCCGCGCTGTCCTTATACGCGCCGAGAGACTCGAACTGGGCCTTCGCCAGGGCGTAGTTGCCCTTGTCATAGGCCGCCAGGGCCTGCCGGTACCGGCAGTCGTTCACCCGGTCAGCGCTGTCCTTGTAATCGCCCAGGCTGCGGAAGGCGTTTTCCGCCTGGGTGTACTCTCCCTTCTCGTAGAGGGCCTGGGCCTGATTGTAGGCCCTGCCGTCTCCGAAGAACCAGAGCAGGAAGACCGCCGCGGCGGCCAGGAGCACCACGGCCAGGATCACGGGAAGCAGCCAGCGGTTCTTCTTTTTCGGGGCGGGGCTCACGGGAGCCGGGGAAGGCGCGGCGGCATAAGCCGGGGCCGCGGCCTGGGGCGCAGCGCCGAGGGGAGCGCCGCAGTCATCGCAAAAGCGGGAAAAATCGGGCAGCTGCTTGCCGCAGTTGGGACAAATCATGCAATCAACTCCGTTTCTGTGTTTTTCTATATTATATGGGCTTTTCCGCGGCTTGTCAACGCGTTTTGCCGCCGCGGAAGCCCCGTCTCGGGCTCAGCGGCGGGTGAAGGTCATCTTCTGGTCGTTGATGCCGATGCTCAGCGTGTCGCCCCGGAGGGTGTAGAGCAGCTTGACCGTGTCCATCATGAGGCCCTCCCGGTCCCAGGTGAAGGTCTCCCGGTGGTCTCCGTAGTCCAGATAGCCGGTGCCGTCCTCGTCCATCTGCAGCAGGATGCTGAGGCCGCTGTCCTTGATCTGCTGGGAATAATCCTCCCCTTCGCTGATAAAGCCGGTGAGCACCCAGGTGCCGGCGGCGCTTTTCCCGCAGGCGCACAGGCTCAGGGCGAGAGCCAGGATGAGCAGCAGGACGGTGAGCTTTTTCATATCGTTTCCTCCTTGGTGTACGGGCAGGGGCCCGCCGGTCCCGACAAAAAACGGATCCAGAGAGCGGGAACGTCTCTGGATCCGTGGGGGATCATGGGCTTACTTGCGGGTGAAGGTCATGACCGCGTCGGTCTCCTCGATGGTCAGGGTATCGCCGTTGAGCTTGACAATCTCTCTCTCCCCGTCGATGGTGATGCTGCTGCCGCTCCAGGTGATGTCCTCTTTCTCACCGCCGACGTCCAGGTAGCCGGTGCCGTCCTCGTTGAGCTGCAGAACGACGGTGATGCCGTATTCCTTCAGGGTAGCGTAGTAGTCTTCGCCGTCGCTGGTCATGGCGGTGAGCTCCCAGGTGCCGGCCATCTTGCTGCCGTCGCCGCAGGCGCACAGAGCGAGGACCATTACCAGGACCAGGGTCAGTGCAAGGATCTTTTTCATTTCTGTTCCCTCCATTTTTTTCCGCTCTCGCAGAGGTCCGCGCGGGTCGTGCTGTTCCCGAAACGCCGGGGGCAGGCGGCCGCTGCGCACTGCGGTTTTTTTCATTATACTCCGCCGGGGCGTCTGTTGTCTACACTTTTTCTCCGCGGGTTTTCCGAGCCGCGAAAAGAGCGGGCTTCACTCCACGGTGACGGATTTTGCCAGGTTCCGGGGCTTGTCGATGTCGCAGCCCCGCTGCAGGGCCATGTAATAGGAGAAGATCTGCAGGGGGATCACGCCCAGAGAGGGCTTGAAAATGGTGTGGGTGTCCGGGATGCTCAGCACGTTGTCCACGGTCTTTCTCAGCTCCTCCGCGTGGCTGTCGTCCGTCAGGGCCAGCACGTCCGCCCCCCGGGCCTTGACCTCCACGATGTTGGAGACGCTCTTGTCAAACAGCGGCGTGTAGGTGCACAGGGCCACCACCAGGGTCCCGTCCTCGATCAGGGAGATGGTGCCGTGCTTCAGCTCGCCCGCCGCGTAGGCCTCGCAATGGATGTAGGAGATCTCCTTGAGCTTGAGGCTGCCCTCCAGGCCCAGGGCGTAGTCCAGATTGCGGCCGATGAAGAAGATGGAATTGTGGTTGAAGCACACGGAGGCCAGATACTTGATCTTTTCGGTGTTCTCCAGCACCTCCTCCATCTTGGCGGGCAGGGCCTGGAGTTCCTCGATGATGCCCTCGTAGTCCTCCGGCGTGATGCTGCCCAGAATATCCGCGAAATAGAGGCCCAGCATGTCCAGCAGCACCAGCTGGGTGCTGTAGGCCTTGGTGGTGGCCACGGCGATCTCGGGGCCGGCCCAGGTGTAGAGCACCTCGTCGGACTCCCGGGCGATGGAGGAGCCCACCACGTTCACGATGGAGAGGATACGGGCGCCCATGCTCTTGGCCTGGCGCAGGGCGGCCATGGTGTCCAGAGTCTCGCCGGACTGGCTGATGACGATGACCAGGGTCTTGTCGTCCACCAGCGGGTCGCAGTAGCGGAACTCCGAGGCCAGCATGGTCTCCACCGGGCGGCGCAGCAGCCGCTCCAGGTTGTACTTGCCCACCATGCCCACGTGGTAGCTGGAGCCGCAGGCTACGATGACGATGCGCTGCAGGGCCCGGATCTCGTCCGGGGTCATCTTCAGCTCGTCGAAGACCACCCGGCGGTCCTTCAGCCGGGGATGGACGGTCTTGCGCACGGCCTCGGGCTGCTCCATGATCTCCTTGAACATGAAGTGGGCGTAGCCCCCCTTTTCCGCGGCGCTCACGTCCCAGTCGATGGTGCAGTGCTCCTTCTCCACCGGCTGACCCAGGGAGTCGTAGACCCGGATCCCGTCGGCCTTTACCACGGCCACCTCCCCGTCCTCCATATAGGAGACCTCCCGGGTGTGCTTGATGATAGCCGTCACGTCCGAGGCGATGAAGCTGCAGCCCTGGCCGTAGCCCAGCAGCAGCGGCGCGTCCTTGCGCACGGCGATAAAAGCGTCCGGCATGTCGGCACAGAGGATGCCCAGGGCGTAGGCTCCCTCGATCCGGTGCAGCACCCGATAGACCGCGGTCATCAGATCCCCGGTCTTCCGGTAGTGGTAGGCTAGCAGCTGGGCCACCACCTCGGTGTCCGTCTCCGAGCGGAAGACGATGCCCTTGCCGAGCAGATACTCCTTGATCTCCACATAGTTTTCAATGATGCCGTTGTGGACCACCGCGATACGGCTGTCCTGGCTCAGATGGGGATGGGAGTTCACGTCGTTGGGCTGCCCGTGGGTGGCCCAGCGGGTGTGACCGATGCCGATGGCGCCGTCCACGGCCCGGCCCTCGTCCACCAGGGCGCTGAGGACCTTCAGCCGGCCCTTGGCCTTTTTGACCTGCAGCCCCTTCTCCGGAGACAGCACGGCGATGCCCGCCGAGTCATAGCCCCGGTACTCCAGGCGCTCCAGCCCGTCCAGCAGGATGGGCCCGGCCTGATCCTTTCCCACATAGCCTACAATACCGCACATAGTTGGACACGCTCCCTCATTTTGTGGTGTAGTTTCAAAGTATAGCACAAAATGCACAGAAGGACAAGCGCCCCGAAGGGCCAGCTTTGTAAAAAGTTTTTTGCGAAAAAGGCTTGCAAATTGCCGCGGGATCGGGTAAAATGTCAAACGGTGTCAGGCGGGAACAAAATCCCGCCTGACACTATATTTTGTGGTCAAACCGGTTACAGTTCGGTTAAACTTCCTATATTTTGTGTCTGACCCCTTGACAAAGGGACAAGATAGCGCTATCATATGCCTCGCAGCAAGCGAGAGGAGGCGAGGGCCTTGCGCATATCCGGTCTGCAAAAGCTGACCCTGCTGGATTATCCCGGCCGCGTGGCCTGCACGGTGTTCACCGGCGGCTGCAACTTCCGCTGCCCCTTCTGCCACAACGCGCCCCTGGTCCTGCCGGAGCGCCTGGAGGGGGACGAAAACGGCGCCGAGACAGTGCTGGCCTTTCTGAAAAAGCGGCAGGGCATCCTGGACGGAGTGGCCGTCACCGGCGGCGAGCCCCTGCTGCATAAGGACATCGACGTTTTTCTCCGTCAGGTCAAGGCCCTGGGCTACGCCGTGAAGCTGGACACCAACGGCTCCTTCCCCGAGCGGCTGATGGCTTTGGTGGAGGAGGGCCTGGTGGACCGGGTGGCGGTGGATATCAAGAATTCCCCGGCCCTGTACGCCAAAACCGTCGGCGTCCCCGGCTTCGACCTGGCCCCGGTGGAGCGGACCAAGAACTACCTGCTCTCGGGAGCGGTGGAATACGAGTTCCGCACCACGGTGGTGAAGGGCCTGCACACCCGGGAGAGCCTGCTGGAGGCCGCCCGGTGGATCGAGGGAGCCAGAGAGTATTACCTGCAGCAATTCAAGGATTCCGGCGATGTGATCGCCATCGAAGGTCTCAGCGCCTTCACGGGAGAAGAAATGCACGCCCTGGCGGAGGCGGTGCGGCCCATCGTGCCCACCGTCCGGGTCAGAGGCGTAGATTGAAGATAGACAGAGAGGGAGAATCACCATGTATCAGGTCGTAAAGAGAGACGGCAAGGTCGTCGAATTCGACATCACCAAGATCGCCGAGGCCATCAAGAAGGCCTTTGAGGCGACCCAGACGGAGTATAACGACAGCGTCATCGATTTCCTGGCGCTGAAGACCTCCGCGGACTTCCTGCCCAAGATCCGGGACGGAAAGATCGCCGTGGAGGATATCCAGGACAGCGTGGAGGCGGTCCTGTCCCGGGGCGGCTACGAGACTGTGGCCAAGGCCTACATCCTGTACCGCAAGCAGCGGGAGAAGCTGCGCAGCATGAAGTCCACCTACCTGGACTACAAGGACACCGTGGACAAGTACCTGAACGTCACCGACTGGCGCGTGAAGGAGAACTCCACCGTCACCTATTCCGTGGGCGGCCTGATCCTCTCCAACTCCGGCGCCATCACCGCCAACTACTGGCTCAGCGAGGTCTATGACCAGGAGATCGCCAACGCCCACCGCAACTGCGACATTCACCTGCACGACCTCAGCATGCTCACCGGCTACTGCGCCGGCTGGAGCCTGAAGCAGCTGATCCAGCAGGGCCTCGGCATCCCGGGCAAGATCAACTCCTCCCCGGCCAGCCACCTCTCCACCCTCTGCAACCAGATGGTGAACTTCCTTGGCATCATGCAGAACGAGTGGGCCGGCGCCCAGGCCTTCTCCTCCTTCGACACCTATCTGGCTCCCTTCGTGAAGATCGACAATCTGAGCTACAAGGAAGTCAAGCAGTGCATTCAGTCCTTCGTCTTCGGCGTGAACACCCCCAGCCGCTGGGGCACCCAGGCGCCCTTCTCCAACATCACCCTGGACTGGACCGTTCCCGCCGACCTGAAGGACCTGCCCGCCATCGTGGGCGGCAAAGAGGTGGACTTCACCCGAGGGCGACGCCAACGGCCGCGGCTTCCAGTACCCCATCCCCACCTACTCCATCACCCGGGACTTTGACTGGTCTCCCACCGAGAACAACAAGCTCCTGTTCGAGATGACCGCCAAGTACGGCACCCCCTACTTCTCCAACTACATCAACTCCGACATGGAGCCCTCCGACGTGCGCTCGATGTGCTGCCGTCTGCGTCTGGATCTCCGGGAGCTGCGGAAAAAGTCCGGCGGCTACTTCGGCTCCGGCGAATCCACCGGCTCCATCGGCGTGGTCACCCTGAACATGCCCCGTCTGGCCTATCAGTCCAAGGACGAGCAGGATTTCTACCGCCGGCTGGACAAGCTGATGGATCTGGCGGCCCGCTCCCTGAAGATCAAGCGCACTGTCATCACCAAGCTCCTGAACGAGGGCCTGTACCCCTACACCAAGCACTACCTGGGCACCTTTGAGAACCACTTCTCCACCATCGGCCTGGTGGGCATGAACGAGGCGGGCCTGAACGCCAGATGGCTGCGCTGCAACATGACTGACCCCCGCTGCCAGGAGTTCACCAAGCAGGTGCTGGACCACATGCGCGAGCGCCTGAGCGACTACCAGGAGCAGTACGGCGACCTGTACAACCTGGAGGCCACTCCCGCCGAGTCCACCTCCTACCGCTTCGCCAAGCACGACGTGGAGGACTTCCCCGACATCATCACTGCGGCCCAGCCCGGCGGCGCCCCCTACTACACCAACAGCTCCCACCTGCCCGTGAGCTACACCGAGGATATCTTCGCCGCTCTGGACATTCAGGACGATCTGCAGACCCGCTACACCTCCGGCACCGTCTTCCACGCCTTCCTGGGCGAGAAGCTGCCCGACTGGGAAGCCGCCGCCAACCTGGTGCGCAAGATCGCCGAGAACTACCGCCTGCCCTACTACACCCTGAGCCCCACCTACAGCGTGTGCAAGGACCACGGCTACCTCACCGGCGAGCACTTCACCTGCCCCCACTGCGGCAAGAGCGCCGAGGTCTACAGCCGCATCACCGGCTACTACCGCCCGGTCCAGAACTGGAACGACGGCAAGACCCAGGAGTACAAGGAGCGCCGGGAGTATGACCTGGGCCGCTCCCACCTGACCCACCTGGGCCCGGTGAAGCCGGAAGCCGTCGAGCCCGCCGCGGCCGCCCCGGCTCCCGAGAAGGCCCCCGCCGCCGAAGCCACGCCCATCCTCTTCGCCACCGCCACCTGCCCCAACTGCCGCATCGCCTGCAGCTACATGGACAAGGCCGGCTTCCGCTACGACAAGATCCTGGCGGACGAGCACCCGGAGCTGGCCAAGGAGTACGGCGTAAAGCAGGCCCCCACCCTGATCGTCCCCAGGGGGACCGGCTTTGAGAAGATCGCCGGCGCCGGCGCCATCAAGGCTTACGTGACCCGGTAAAGCAGCGCGCAGGTCGTGCGTCGTGCATAGAAAAAACCAGATCCGTGTGAAACGCGGATCTGGTTTTTTCGTCAGGGGGGACTTCCGCAAGAAAGCGCTTGTGTTTCCGCCGAGGGCATGATAAAATTAAAAAGTTCTGACTAAAACTGTTTGTTTGATCGGGAGCGGAAGGAATGACAGAGTTTCACGCGGATGATTACGGACTGTTTCCCGCCCAGAGCAGGCGGATCCTGGAGTGCTGCACCGGAGGCGCGCTGAACGGCACCAGTCTGATGCCCAACAGCCCCTGGCTGGAGGACTGCCTCGCCATGCTGCCGGAGCAGGGACTGGCCCTGACCGTGCACCTGAACCTGATGGAGGGCCGGGCGCTTACGCCGAAGGAAGAGATCCCCCATCTGACCGACACGGAAGGGGTGTTTCGCGTCTCCTTTGCCGCGCTGCTGTTCGCCCGCCTCACGGGGCGCTATCCGGTCTATTTCCGGGAGCTGAAGAAGGAGCTCTCCGCCCAGATCCGGGTCCTTCTCCCCCTGTTCCGGCAGCGGGGGGAAGCCCTCCGTCTGGACGGGCACGCCCACTGGCACATGCTCCCGGTGGTGTTTGACGCGCTGATGGAGGTGATCCGGGAGGAGGAGCTGCCGGTCGCCTACATCCGCATCCCCCGGGAGCCCGTTGCGCTGCTGCTGCGGCACTTCTTCTCGATCCTGCCCTTTCACCCGATCAACATCGTAAAATCCCTGCTGCTGCACGCGCTGGCCGGGCGGAATCTGCGCCGCCACCGGGAAGCGCTGGGCGGCATGGAGCGCAAGCTCTTTCTGGGGGTGCTCTTCTCCGGCCGCTTTGACTATGGCAAGATCTCCCGCCTGCTCCCCGCGCTGGAGGCGGAGGCGGACAGGCGCGGCTGGGGTCTGGAGCTGCTGCTCCACCCCGGCGCGGTCTATGAAGAGGAGGATATCCGCGCCCTGACCAACCGCAGCGACCACAAGTTTCTGACCAGCCCCGACCGCATGTTGGAGGCGGAGGCCCTGCGAAGGCTCGGCAGGAAGGAGGCGTCCGATGCCTGAGAAACGAAAGCTTCCCTTGCTGGCTGGCTCCTTCCTCCTGCCCTTTTTTCTGTTGCTCGCCCTCTACGCGCTGATCGGCGTCGCCCCCTTCGGGGATCGGATGCTGCTGATCGCGGACGGCAAGGGCCAGTACCTGAGCTTCTTCGCCCTGTATCAGGACATCTTTGCCGGCCGGGCGGACCCCTTCTACAGCTTCGGCAAGCTCCTGGGCGGTCCGGTGAGCGGACTGTTCGCCTATTATCTGGCCAGCCCCTTCAACCTGCTCCTGCTGCTCTTCCCCAAGGAGGAGATCGCCCTTGGGGTGAACTGGATGATCCTGCTGAAGCTGAGCGCCTGCGGTCTGAGCATGGGCCTCTATCTGAAGCATACCCGGGGCCTGCGCCCCTCCGGCCTGCTTTTCACCACGGCCTACGCCTTCTGCGGCTTCAACACCGCCTATGCCTGGTGCGTCATCTGGCTGGACGCGGTGCTCCTGCTGCCCCTGGTCGCCCTGGGGATCGAGCGGCTCTGGCGGGAGGCCAGGCCCCTGCTCTATATCCTGAGCCTGGGCCTGGGCATCGTCTGCTGCTTTTACACCGGCTACATGCTCTGCGCCTTCTCCGTGCTGTATCTGCTCTGGAAGCTCCTCTGCGAGACCGAATCCCTGCGGCGCCTCCCCTGGAGGAAGCTCCTGCGCTTCGCCTTTGCCTCACTGCTGGCCGGCGGGATCGCCGCCTGGCTGCTCCTGCCCGGTTACCTGGCATTGAGCGGCGGCGTGCCGGTGACGCCCTATGAATCCCTGGCCCGCCTGACCTATCCCGCCGCGAAGCGGATCCTGGCCTGGCTGCTGCCGGGCACGGGCGACCGGCTGGTGCTGCCCGTGCTCTGCGTCCTGGCGCTGCTCTTTGCCGCGGCCGCCGCGGGGCTTGCGCTGGCGCTGTTCAAGCTGCGCAAAAAGGCCGCCCTCTGCACCGCGGCGCTCTGCCTGGGCTTTTTCGCCCTGTGGTACTTCCTGGTCGACGTGCCCATCTGCCGGGAGGAGCTGGCGTTTTCCGAGCGCCACATTTTCCCGAAGCTGCTGCTGGGCCTGGTGCCCTACTGGGAGTTTTACGACGGCAGCCCCAATCTCTACGCCGGCTCCCTTGCGCTGCTGCTGGGTCTCAGCTTTTTCCTGAACCGGGCCCTGTCCCGGCGGGAGCGGGCGGCGGGCGGCCTGCTCCTGCTGACGCTGCTGGCCTCCGCCTGCTTTTACCTGCCGAACCTGGCCTGGCACGGCTTTGAGGAGAACAGCTGCTTCAACTACCGCTGGTCCTTCGTCTTTTCCTTCGTGCTGCTGATGCTGGCCTCCCGCTCCTTCGAAAAGCGGGAGGGGCTGCGGCCTTCCTCTCTGCTGCTGCCGGGGCTTGCCGCGGCGGCGATCCTGGTCCTGGCCGCCCTGCAGCCCCTCTGGTTCCAGAAGACCTGGATGCTGCTGGTGATCGCGGCCTTCCTGGCGGCGGAGCTGGCGCTGCTGCTGTGGTGGCGGAAGGGCAGCGCCCTTGCCGGCCGGCTCCTGGTGCTGGTCGGGCTCGCGGCGCTCTGCTTCAACACAGGCTGGAGCTATGCCGATCAGGCAGACCAGGGAGGCTCATATCAGGAGCTGCGGGACGCCATCCTGGACGAGCAGGCCCGCATGGACCGCGCCCGGCCCGCGGAGGGAGACTTCTATCGCATCCGCAAAGCCGGCTCCGTCAGCAACAAGAACGACCCCCTGCTCTTCGACTACCCGGGGCTGGTGCATTTCAGCTCCTCCGAGAAGCGTGCCACCCTCCTCTTCGTCACCCGGATGGGGCAGCATACCTACCTCAAATACTGGGCCAACGGCGACCTGGGCGAGAGCCGGGCCGCGGACGCTCTGCTGGGCGTGGGCCGCTATCTGGGCGACCCCGGCCCCGCGGGCTATCGGGAGCTGGCGGAGGGCCTCTGGGAAAACCCGGACGCGCTGCCCCTGGCCTTTCTGGCCGACCCGGGAGCGAATGCAGAGCCGGCCATGGGCGAGGAGATCTGCCATAACCTGAACCTGGCCTACCGTCTCCTGACCGGAACGGAGGCGAATATCTTCGTGCCGGCGGAGGCGGAGGGGCTGCGGCTCACCGTTACGCGGGAGGAGCCCCTGTACCTGCAGAGCTGGAGCCCGGCCATCACCGGCTGCAGCGTACGCAGCGGCGGGGAGATCCTGGCCGTGCTCAGCGACCTGTATTATCCCAACGCCGTCTGCCTGGGCGTCTTTGCCCCGGGCACGGAGCTGGAGCTCGAGCTGAGCGGCGAGGAGGAGATCCCGCCCGCGACGGAGATCCCCTTCTTCTACGAGGACGGCGCCGCGCTGGCGCGCTGCGTGGGAGAGCTCCGGAGCGGAAGCTGCGAGACGCGGATCGTCAGCGCCTCTCGCCTGGAGCTCCGCACCCGGGCCGAGGCCGAGAGGCTGCTGGTCCTGAGCATCCCCAGCGACGAGGGCTGGACGGCCACGGTGGACGGAAGACCCGTCGAGACCGAAAAGGCCCTGGACCTGCTGCTGGCCCTGCGTCTGCCCGCCGGGGAGCACACGGTCAACCTGCGGTACACGCCGCCCGGGCTCTGGACCGGCCTGGTCCTGTCCGCCCTTTCCCTTGCCGCGACGGCGGTCTGGGCGCTGTGGAGACGGCGCAGAGGCTTGCCTTCCCCGGCCTGAGATGCTATACTGCATTCGGGAGGACCATGGACCCACACCCCCTCACCCGCTGACGCGGGAGCTCCCTCAAAGAGGGAGCCTGTTGAGTCGGCTGTGGGACGGACGCTCCCTCAGTCAGCCGGCTTGCGTGAGACGCCGGCTGCCAGCTCCCTCAAAGAGGGAGCCTGTAAGGAAGGATGATTTGTATGTATGATATTCTCATTATCGGCGGAGGGCCTGCCGGACTGACGGCGGCCACCTACGCCTGCCGGGCGGGCAAATCCGTCCTGGTGCTGGAAAAGGCCGCCTTCGGGGGGCAGATCACCTGGTCTCCCCGGGTGGAGAACTTCCCGGGCTTCCTGTCCGTCAGCGGAAACGAGCTGGGGGACAAGCTGCTGGAGCAGGCCATGGAGCAGGGCGCAGAGGTGGAGCTGGAGGAGGTCACCGGCCTGGAGAAGACCAACGGGACCTGGACCGCCCGCTGCGACTCCGGCGCGGCCTTCGAGGGCCGGGCGGTGATCCTGGCCGCCGGGGCCCATCCCCGGATGCTGGGCCTCCCGCGGGAAGAGGAGCTGGTGGGCAGCGGCGTGGGCTACTGCGCCGTCTGCGACGGGGCCTTTTACAAGGGCAAGGCCGTGGCGGTCAACGGCGGCGGCAACAGCGCCCTGCAGGACGCCCTGCTTCTGAGCGAGAGCTGCAGCAAGGTATATCTCATCCACCGCCGGGACGCCTTTCGGGGCGAGCAGAAGCTGGTGGAGGCCCTGGAGCAGCGGGAGAACGTGGAGTTCGTGCTGAACGCCTCCGTCACAGCCCTGCTGGGCGAGGAGGAGCTGCGCGGCGTGCTGGTGGAGCAGGAGGGCCGGAGCCGGGAGATCGACGTGGATGGCCTCTTCGTCGCCATCGGCCACCAGCCGGATCTGGAGGCCTTCGGTCAGTGGCTGGACCGGGACAAGGCCGGCTACGCCGATTCCGGCGAGGACTGCCTGACCGTGACGGAGGGGCTCTTCGTGGCAGGGGACTGCCGGAAGAAGGCCGTCCGCCAGCTCACCACCGCCGCCGCCGACGGGGCTGTGGCCGCCCTGGCCGCCTGCCGCTGGCTGGATCGCTGAAGCAAGTCGAAAAACCGGTTCGGACCGGTTCGAAAATTCGAAAATACGACACCCCGGAGCTTTCGCTCCGGGGTGTTTCTGTGTTTCATGCGGATCATTCGGGCGGCTCCCGCCCGCGGCCGCGGGGGAGAGGCCGGGCCTCAGCTGCGCCAGTACTTGTAGTTGTTGTTGATCAGCACGTCGTCCACATAGGTGAAGGGCGTGGTGAGGTTGGGCGTGTCGGTGGCCTTGAGCTTCAGGGTGCTGCCGTCAAAGGTCCAGGAGCCCTCGTTGTCCGTGATCTTCTCATCGTCCCGGTAGGTGACCTCGGAATAGGTGCCGTCGCTGCGCAGGATGTAGGTGGTGTGGATGTGCTTGTCGTTGTAGTAGTAGTCGCCCACCCAGGCGCCGATCAGGCCGCCGGGATCCTGGCGGAAGAACTCGTGGTTGTTGTTGACCATCATCTGGCCGCTGACGGCGTATTCGGTCCAGGTGTTCCGGTCGCCGTTCATGAAGAGCTTGATCTTGTTGTTCTCATACTCGAAGACGCCCTTCTCGTCCGTCACGATCACGCCGTCGCGGTAGATGGTCCGGGTGCAGGTATAGTCCTCGTTCAGCTGGAAGTAGGTCTTGAAGAACCAGCCGTTGTAGACATACACGCCGCCCCAGGTGCCGAAGGGGAAGGTCTTGCCGGTATCATAGGAGATGGCGGGCAGGTTCCAGTAGGGTCCGTCCCCGTCCTCGTTGACTGTGGGCTCGGGCTCGGGCTCCGCGGGCGCGGGCTCTTCCGGCTTGGGCTCCGCGGGCGCGGGCTCCTCCGGCTTGGGCTCCGCAGGCGCGGGCTCCTCCGCCTGGGTTTCCGCGGGGGCGGGAGCAAAAGCGCTGCCGAAGGCGCTGCCGGCCGGGGCCTCCGCGGGAGCCTCGTCCCGCCGGAACACTAAGGCGCCCTGGCTGTCGTCAACGATCAGGTCTTCCCCGTCCAGCCGCATCTCGTCTGTGACGCCGTTGATGGTGATGCTGTCCTTGGTCCAGGTCAGCGATACGGCCGCGCCCTTGACCGTGGCGGTACCGGCGCCCTCCGGGGCGATCTCCAGAACAATGTCGCCAGGCGCAAAGCCGGACGCGCCGCCCTCGGCCAGGACCCAGACGCCCTCCAGATCGGAGGCGCTCTTGCCGCCCAGCACACCGGTGAGGAACAGGATGCCCAGCACCACCGCGACGAGCAGCACGGCGGCGCCCAGGATCAGCGGGAGCTTGGACTTCTTCTTCCCTTCGGCGGACTTCGTCGGAGGCGGGGTCTGCGGGGCGCTCGGCTGGGAGTAAAAGGGCGTCTCCCGGGGCTGGAAGGGAGGAGGCTCCACCGGGTTCTCCCGGGGCTGGAAGGAAGGCTGCTCCACCGGGTTTTCCTGGGGCGGGAAGGGAGGCGTCTCCTCCGGCGTTTTCTTGGTCAGGAAGGGGGGCAGATCCTCATGGATCTCCTCGGCCGCAGGCGGCGTCTGCTCCGTCGGGGGCTCCTGGGGGTCGGGGATTTGCGCGGGCTTCTGGGAGAGGATTTCCTCCGTCTCCGGCGGGACGGCCTTGGGGGCGCTCGCCACCGGCGTGCCGCAGTTCGGGCAGAAAGCAGCGCCCTCGGGGATCAGCGCGCCGCAGTTGAAACAGATTGCCATATACGGGACCTCCTTTTTGTCTTTATATTCCTATTGTACTAAAGAATGCCGCCGGGTGCAAGCTCTATTTGCTTTTTTCCCGGCCAATCATCCACCGGTCTCAGGTCCGGGCTCGTCGGCAGGCTTGTTTCTCCGCGCCGCCGGGCCGGCTTCTGATCGTCTTTCCGGATCACGTCTGCAGTATAGCGCTCTTTGGCGCTTGATTTGTCTGCACAGCGCATACAAACGAAAAATTATTGAAAAAAATTTTTACCGAAGGGAGCGGCCCCTCTCTCGCGGGACAGAGGATAAAAAATCGGGCGGCAAAAGCCGCCCGAAGGGGTTTCGTTTACATCAGGCCCAGGCCGTGGGCCACGTTGCGGATGAAGTCCTGGACGTTGGTGACCATGGTGGTGGCGGAGAGGCTGCCCCGGTCCAGGAGCTTGTTGACCACGAACTCGTCCGCGTCCACGCAGTAGAGGTAGACGGGGCGGATGCTGCCGTCGGGGAGCACCCGGAAGGAGGGGGTCATGTTGCCGGTGGCGATGGTGTGCAGCATGGTGGCCAGACAGATCACAGTGGTGGACTTCTTCACGATCTCCCGCATGGCGGCGGCGGCCTTGTACACGTCCCCGATGACCTCGGGCAGGGGGCCGTCGTCCCGGATGGAGCCGGCCAGCACAAAGGGCACGTTGTTTTTCACGATGCTGTACATGATGCCGTTGTCGATGTGGTATTCGTCCACGAACTTGGCGATGGAGCCGCAGCGGCGGACCTTGTTCAGCGTGTCCAGGTGGTTGTAGTGGCCGTTGGGCATGGACTTCTGGGTGTAGATGTCCTGACCCAGGGCGGTGTGCAGCAGGCCGCCCTCCAGGTCGTGGGTGGCCAGGGCGTTGCCCGCCAGCAGACCGTGGGCGTAGCCGTTCTCCACCAGCAGCTGCATGGCCTTGCGGGCGTCGGCGTCAAAGGCGAAGGCGGGGCCCATGACCCAGACGATGTTGCCGTGGTCCTTCTCGTAGCGCAGCAGCTCCACCAGGTTGTCATAGTCCTTGGTGTAGGAGGTCTCGCGGCTGCGGCCGGTGCGGAAGACGAAGCGGTCCTCCAGCTCGCTGCCCGGCTCCTGGAAGCCGGTGCTGTGCATGTAGATGCCAACCTCGCCGTTCTCGGTGCGGCCCAGCATGACGCGGTCGCCCTTCTTGAGATTGCGGGACTCCACCACGTCCAGTCGTCCCTCGGGACGCCAGACCACGCAGGAGTCCATCCGGCTCTCGGGGGCCAGGGTCCAGACCCCGTCCAGCTTGAAGTACTCGGGATACATGGAGGTGCTGTGATAGTTGTCGGGGGCTACGCCGTCGGCCTCGCAGAAGGCCCAGGCGGCGTTGGGGGCTTTTTGGAAGCGCTCCTCGGTGAAGTCGGGAGCATGATAGGCGGGAAACTGGAATGCCATGGCTTGTCATCCTTTCTCTGCCGGAGGGCAGACGGTAGTTTGCAGAACGAAGAAGGATCCCTTCTGTGTCATCTTGAGCGAGCGAAGCGAGTCGAAAGATCTTTCGACTGCGCCGCTGCGCGGCTCCGCTCAAGATGACAGAAACGCCGTTATTTCTTCATTGGCCGAAGGCCCTTCATTCCTTCATTTCTTCATTCTTCTTTTGTGTCCAGCCGCATGGAGCCGGTTTTTTTGAGCTGCTGGTGGAAGGAGAAGCAGCGGTCCAGCAGATGGGGGGTCTGGGCGCCCTTCGTGGCGGCGCAGGCGTCCTCAAAATAGGCCCGGAGCTGGGGGCGGTAGTCGGGATGGGCGCAGTTCTCGATGATGCGCTCGGCCCGCTGCTTGGGGCTCAGGCCCCGCAGGTCCGCGTAGCCCTGCTCGGTGACCAGCACGTCCACGTCATGCTCACAGTGGTCCACATGGGTCACCATGGGCACGATGCTGGAGATCTTGCCGTTTTTGGCAACACTGTTGGTCATGAAGATCGAGACGGCGGAGTTGCGGGCGTAGTCCCCGGAGCCGCCGATGCCGTTGTAGACGCTGGTGCCGTTCATCTGGGAGGAGTTCACATTGCCGTAGATGTCCGCCTCCACGGCGGTGTTCATGGCGATGACGCCCAGGCGGCGGATGGTCTCGGCGTGGTTGGAGATCTCCGAATCCCGCAGCAGCAGCTTGCCCCGGTAGGCCTCCAGGTTCCCCAGGAGCCGCCGCATCCCCTCCTCGGAGAGGGACAGGGAGGTAGCGGAGGCCATGTCGGCCTTGCCCGCGTCGATCAGGTCCAGGATGCCGTCCTGCATGACCTCGGAGAAAAAGCGCAGATGCTCGAAATCCGAGTCCTTCAGACCCAGGAGCACGGCGTTGGCCACGGAGCCTACGCCGGACTGCAGGGGGCAGACGTCGGCGGAAAGCCGCCCCGCCGCCTTCTCGGCTTTCAGGAAGTCTACGATGTTATGGGCGATCTTCTTGCTGACCTCGTCCTCCGGGGCCAGGGGCCGGGGCTTCTCCGGCAGGTCGGAGATCACCACGGCGGCGATCTTCTCCCGAGGGCAGCTGAGATAGGGCACGCCGATGCGCTCTGCTGCGTCGGTGAGGGGGATGGGCTGCCTTGCCGGGGGATCGGCGACCCGGTAGATGTCGTGGAAGCCCTCCAGCTCGGCAGGCTGCCGCAGGTTCAGCTCCACGATCACCTGCTCGGCCAGGTCGATCCAGGTCTGGGAGCAGCCCACGGCGGTGGTGGGGATCAGGTGCCCCTCCTCGGTGATGGCCGCGACCTCGATGATGGCCGTGCGGATGGGGCCGTAGAAGCCATAGCGGGCGTTCTGGGCCACCATGCCCAGATGGCAGTCGTTATAGGCCACGCCCGCGGGGCTGCCGCCGTTCACGGCAGTGCGCAGGGCCTTGCTGGTCATATAGGGCAGGCGGTAGGCGATCATGTCCTGCTCCGCCCAGGCGGAGTCCAGCTCCTCGCCGGTGGAGGCGCCGGAGAAGAGGCCCAGCCGCAGCTTCCGCTCGCCGGAGCGGACCTGCTCCGCCAGGGCCAGAGGCACGGCCTTGGGGCAGCCGGAGGGGGTGAAGCCGCTGACGGCCACATTCTCCCCGTCCCGGATCAGCCGGGCGGCCTCCTCGGCGCGCATGACCCGGTCCCGCAGGGCCGGGCAGCGAAAACGCTTGTCCAGCTCCATGCGCTTACCCCAGTCTGTGGACAAAGGCGGCGGCAGCGGCGGGATCGATCAGCTCTTTCCCGGCGGCCAGGGCCGTCTTGTTGATTTCCTCGGTGCCGGCGGGGATGTGCCGCTTCACGGCCTCCATCAGCTCCTCGTCGGTGAAGAGCTGCAGGGCGGCGTTGATGGCGCCCACGGCCACGATGTTGGCGGTGAAGGCCTTGCCCACCTTCTCCTTGGCGGTGCGCAGGATGGGGATGGCGATGACCCTGCTCTTGTCCAGATAGTCCGGGCAGTCCAGGCTGTCGTCCATCATGACCACGGCGCCCTCCGCCAGGGTCTTGGTGTAGGTGTTCAGGGAGGCCTGGGTCAGGGCCAGCAGGAAGTTCGGCAGGGTGACTTTGGAATACCAGATCTTCTCCCGGCTCACCACAGTCTCGGCCTTGCTGACGCCGCCTCTGGCTTCGGGCCCGTAGGCCTGGGACTGGACGGTGTTGAGCCCGGCGATGACGGCGGCCTCCGCCATGATGACGCTGGCCAGGATCACACCCTGGCCGCCGGAGCCGGCGAAACGCATTTCATAACGATTGCTCATGTTCTCTCCCCCTTACTTCCTGTTCTTGTTCCGGCAGCGCTCGATCAGCTTGGCGTACTCCTCGGTGTACTCGGGGAAGTCGTTCTCCGCCAGAATGCCGATGGGCTTCTTGCCGGCCATGTCCTCCGGGGTCATCACGTTGAAGCGGGACATGGGGATCAGATTGTCCCGCTGCCATTTGAGCATCTCCACGGCGTCGCCCTTCTTGTTCTTGCGGCCGTAGTAGGTGGGGCAGACGGAATACACGTCCACCAAGGAGAAGCCCTTGTGCAGGATGGCCTTCTTGATGATCTCGGTGGTCTCCCGGGCGTGGAACACGTCGCCCCGGGCGGCGAAGGAGGCGCCGGCGCCGGCTGCCAGCAGGGCAATGTCAAAGGGCCGGTCCAGGTTGCCGTAGGGGGCGGTGGTGGCCTTGTCCCCGGTGGGGGTGGTGGGGGAATACTGACCGCCGGTCATGCCGTAGATGTCGTTGTTGAAGCAGATCACCGTGAGGCCCAGATTCCGGCGGGCGGCGTGGATCAGGTGGTTGCCGCCGATGGCGGAGCAGTCCCCGTCGCCGGTGAGGACGATGACGTGCAGCTTGGGATTGGCCATCTTGATGCCGGTGGCAAAGGCGATGGCCCGGCCGTGGGTGGTGTGGATGGAGTTGAAGTCCAGATAGCCCGCCGCGCGGGAGGAGCAGCCGATGCCGGAGACGATGACGATATCGTCCCGATCGATGTCGTTGTCGGTATCGTTGATGATTTCATCCAGGGCCACCGCCACGTCCCGCATGATGACGCCGTTGCCGCAGCCGGGGCACCAGATGTGGGGCAGGTGGTCGATACGCATATACAGATGGATCAGATCACTGGGCATGTTTTCAGACCTCCATTTCCTGCAGTTTGGCGAGGATCTCGGCGGGGGTGATGACGGTGCCGTCCACCTTCCCCAGGAAGGAGACGGGGGTGGCGCCGCCGGTGACGCGCTGGACCTCCAGCAGCATCTGACCGTGGTTGTGCTCCACCATCAGGATGTTCTTCAGCTGGGGCAGGCGGGCCTTCAGCTGCTGCTCGGGGAAGGGCCACACGGTGATGGGGCGGAACATGCCCACCTTCTTCCCGGCTGCCCGGGCTTCCAGAATGGCGGACATGACGGCCCGGGTGGTGCCGCCGAAGCAGACCACGGCGGTCTCCGCGTCGTCCATGGCGTATTCCTCCACCCGCACGATATCGTCCGTGTGCTCCTCCACCTTGGCCAGCAGACGGCTGACCAGCTTGCCGGCCACCTGGGTGTTGTTGGTGGGGAAGCCGCTCTCGTCATGGGCAAGGCCGGTGATGTTGTAGCGCTCGCCCCGGCCGAAGGGCTTCATGGCCGGGACCAGCTGGCCCTCGGGCACATAGTAGCACTGCTTGTTGGCCCCGTCGTGGAAGGAGGGGCGGCGGTGATTGATGATCAGGCTGCTGGGATTGGGTAGCTCCACGCCCTCCCGCATGTGGCCCACGATCTCGTCCATCAGGAAGATGACCGGGGTGCGGTATTTCTCCGACAGGTTGAAGGCCCGGACCATCAGGTAAAAGGTCTCCAGCACGGAGGAGGGGGACAGGGCGATCACCGGGTGATCCCCGTGGGTGCCCCACCTGGCCTGCATATAGTCCCCCTGGGCGGGGCTGGTGGGCAGGCCCGTGGAGGGACCGGCCCGCTGCACGTCTACGATCACGCAGGGGATCTCCGCCATGGCGCCGTAGCCCAGATTCTCCTGCATCAGGGAGAAGCCCGGGCCGGAGGTGGCGGTCATGGCCTTGACGCCGGCCACGGAAGCGCCCAGCACGGCGGCGATGGAGGAGATCTCATCCTCCATCTGGATGAATCTGCCCCCGACCTGGGGCAGACGCAGAGCGCTCTGCTCCGCGATTTCGGTGGACGGGGTGATGGGGTAGCCCGCGAAGATGCGCATGCCGGCGGCGATGGCGCCCTCGACAGCGGCTTCGTTCCCCTGCATCAGGACAGCTTTCGACATTCTCTCACGCTCCTCACTCTTCCAGATTCACAAGATAAATGGCGTAGTCCGGGCAGCGCATCTCGCACATGCCGCAGAGGATGCAGGCCTCCGGATCCTTCACCGTGACTTTTTCTTTTTTGATTTCCAGCACCTGCTTGGGGCAGAAGGCGGCGCAGATCCCGCAGCCCTTGCACCAGGACGTCTCGATCACGAGTTTCTTTCTCCCGATCATGTTGGTCTCTCCTTTTATTCGGGCCCGAGAAACGGACCATTATAATTGTATTAAACACCAATTTCCAGAAAAAAGGAAACACTTCTTTTCTTGCTCTTGCCACAGGCTTTTTCCTGTGATATAGTAGGGGCGACCTTTGGTCGCCCGCATTTTCAGTTTCGAGTTTTGAGAGGATGAGAGAACGGCCATGAATTTCCGTAATCTGCAGTATTTTCTGGCGGCGGCGGAGGAGAAGAACATCACCCACGCGGCCCGCAGGCTCTACATCTCCCAGCAGTCCCTCTCCGGGCACATCGCCAAGCTGGAGGAGGAGCTGGGGGTGGCCCTCTTCGAACGGGGACCGGAGCTGAAGCTCACCTACGCCGGGGAGCGCCTGGCCCTGCGGGCCGGCTCCGCCTGGGCGTGTCCTATACCTGCGGCCGGGCCCTGCTGCCGGTGCTGCTGCCCGCCTTCTGCCAGGCCCACCCCCTGGTGGAGATCAGTCTCATGGAGGGCAACTACCGCCAGCTCAACGAGTGGCTGCGCCAGGGAGAGATCGACGTGCTTATCGGCTACATGCCCATCGACGTGCCCGGGGCCCAGGTCTCCGTCATGCTGCGGGAGCGGCTGTATCTGGCCTGCCCCCGGCCCTTTTCCGCCCAGGTCTTCGGCGGGGACGAGCAGGCCCTGGGCCAGGCCCGGGAGAAGGGGGCGGATCTGCGGCTCTTCGCCAGGCAGCCCTTCATCCTGCTGAAGGCCGGCAACCGGATCCGCGCCATGCTGGACGCCTATGCCGGCACCCTGGGCTTCGTGCCCCAGGTCCTGCTGGAGACGGAGAACATCGAGACAGCCCTGGCCCTGGCGGAGCGGGGCATGGGCGTCACCGTGTATCCCGAGCTCTTCCTCCGGGCTCTGCATCCCCAGGCGGGGACGGAGGATTCGCCCCTGGACCTGTTCCCCCTGCCCGGGGAGGGGAGCATGGGCGCTCTGGCGGTGGCCTTCATGGAGAGCGGCTACCGCTCCCCGGCGGTGCTGGACTTCATCGCCCTCTGCCGCCAGCGCAGCGGCCTGTGGGGACTGTAAGAGAAATGATGGAATGAAGAAGTGAAGAAATGAAAAAATGAAAAGAGAAACCAGTCTGTGCCGCCCGCCTTGTGCTTCCCCAAGCGGGGGAAGCTCCTTCGTAGCCCCGAGCATTGCTCGGGGGCACACTGAGGGTGATGAGGGAGAAGCTCGGACGGGCACAGGCGCAGGACCGGGCTCCCCCATCCGACAGCCCCCTTGACGCAAGGGGGCCTATATAGAAAGGAGATTGAAATGAAAGAAGTACTGATGTTTTATCTGGACAGCTGCGGATACTGCGACAAGGCCGTGCGGGCCCTGGACGAGCTCTTTGCCGAGAATCCCGCCTACCGGGAGATCCCGCTGCGCCGGGTGGAGGAGACCCGGGAGCCCGAGCTTTCCGACCGCTATGACTACTACGCCGTGCCCAGCTTTTTCGTGGACGGCAAAAAGATCTTCGAGGCCCGGCTCTTCATGAGCTATGAGGACATCAAGGCCGGGACCAGAGCCGCCCTGGACGCGGCGCTGGCCTGAGCCGCATGGGACAGGGGACGGTTCTCTGTCCCGGGAGAGGAGGACGCGATGTCAAAGGAGGAAAACAAAGCCCTGTGGCCCAGCTGGGAGACCCTGGGGCTTGAAAACCGGACGCTCTCGACGGAGCGCCTGCTGCTGACGCCGCCCACAGCCGGGGACGCCCCGGCGCTGACCCGGATCCAGAACACGGACTTCGTCCTGCGCTACAACGCCATGGAGCTCTGGGACGAGGAGCGGATGCGCGGCTGGATCGAAAGAAACGCCCCGCGGCAGATCGTGCTTCGCAGGCGGGAGGACCTCTCGCCCATCGGGCTGGTGGGCCTTGCGGAGGACAGCCTGCGCTACGGCGTCGATTCCGTGGAGCTGAACTGCTACCTCTCGGAGGACTATGCCCGGCAGGGCTATATGAAGGAGGCGCTGGCCTGTATCCTGGACCGTCTCTTCGACGCCGGCGCGGAGCGGGTCGCCGCCCGGGCCTTCGCGCCTAATATCGCCTCCCGCTGCCTGCTGGAGAGCCTGGGCTTCCGGCAGGAGGGATTGCTGCGCCGGGCCGTGCGGGGCTATGACGGCGTCGTTTTCGACGACACCCTCTATTCCGTCGACAGAGCCGCGTGGTCCGCAGCCCGGGATGGGCGGCAACCGGCGAAAGCGGACTGACCGTGCAAAAGGGCGCGGGGATCGGAGAAAAAACTCCGATCCCCGCGCCCTTCTGCACGGAGCTTGGCCCTTATTGTTTTTCTGTTTCACCCGCGTCCAGATCTTCCAACTCTTCCTTCTTTTTGCGGAAGATCAGGAGCTTGGAGATCACGTAGTTGCCGATGACCACCACCACGCTCACCAGGACCGTGGCGATGCGGTAATCCAGCTTCAGCACGTTGCACAGCAGCAGGTTCAGCACATAGCTCAGGCCCCAGGTGCCCAGACGGGAGGTGAAGAAGCCCGCGAACTCCTGCAGGACCTTGGGGTTTTTGCTCTGGAAGACCCAGCGGCGGTTGGGGTAATAGGCGAAGAGGATGCCGGACAGGTTTTCCACCACGTTCAGCATCGTGGTCTGGGCCACCGTGGTTTTGGTGACGCCGGGGTAGAAGATCGCGCCCCAGAGGAATTTGCAGCCCCAGGACACCAGGGTGGTTAGACCGCCCACAATGAGATAGACCAGGATCTCCCGGTGCTTGACGCACAGGGCCTTGATTTTTTCGATCATGTCTCGTCCTCCCGGCCGCAGGTGCGGGAAATGATGTAGCGGGGCCGGCCCTTCAGCTCCTCATAGATCCGGGCGATGTAATAGCCGATGATGCCCAGGGAGATCATGATGAGGCTGCCGGTGAAGAGCAGCAGCAGGATCACCGTGGTGAAGCCGCCGATGGCGGTGCCGGCGATCTTCTGCGCCAGGGCCACCACGCCGAAGATGACGGCGATGACCAGCATCAGCACCCCCAGGGAGGTGATGATCTGCAGGGGGGCGGAGGAGAAGGAGCCGATGTTGTTGATGGCGTACTTGATGAGGGAGCGGGTGGACCACTTGCTCTCCCCGGCGGTCCGCTCCCGGACCCGGTAGCGCACGGTGGTCCGCTTGAAGCCCACCCAGAAGCTCAGGGCCCGGAAGAAGACGTTGCGCTCGGGCATGGCGTTCAGGGTGTCCACCACCTTGCGGTCCAGAAGCTTGAAGTCCGAGGAGTCGGCCATGTCCAGGCCGGTGGCCCGGCTGATGATGCCGTAAAAGCTCTTGGCGGCGAAGCGGTGCATGCCGGATTCGCTGCCCCGGTCCACCTTGATGCCCTCCACCACCTCATAGCCCTCCTGCCAGAGGCGGTACATCTCCACGATCTTCTCCGGCGGGTGCTGCAGGTCGCAGTCGATGACCACCGCGCAGTCCCCCCGGGCCTGCTCCAGCCCGGCGAACATGGCGGCCTCCTTGCCGAAGTTGCGGCTGAAGTGGACGCCCACCACGTGGGGATTGGTCTCGGCGGCCTTCTCGATCTCCTCCCAGGTCTTGTCCCGGGAGCCGTCGTCCACAAACAGCAGCTCGTGCGCGATCCCCGCCTCGTCCAGGATCTCCGTAACGGTCCGGGCGGCGATGGGGATCATTTTTTCCTCGTTGTACGAGGGCAGGATCACAGAGAGCATGGCAAAGCCCTCACTTTCTCAAGAGATAGGTCACGGAGAGCCCGTTTTCGTACAGCAGCTCCCAGTGGGTATAGTCGGTGGTATCCGCCAGAGCCGGCAGCATTTCCTCCGGATCGAAACCGCTGGACCAGTCCTCGCTCACGTCGATATAGACCACGCACTCCGGGCTTTGGCGCGCCGCCAGATAGTCGTCCACGGCGGGGGAGTCCGGGTCGCCGGTGAAGAGGACGTCCTCAAAGGCCAGCAGCTCGCCCAGGTCCTGGGTGGGCGGATAGGAATACTCCGTCAGATAGAGGCAGGGATCCCCGGCGTGGGCGGCAGCCAGCGCGTCGTACTCGGCGTAGCTGTCCTCATAGCAGGGATCGATGGGATAGAGATACTTGGGCGGCTGGGCGCGGACCAGCAGCAGGGACAGGACCGGCACGGCCAGCAGGAGCCCGGTTTTCCAGAGCTTTTCCCGGGGCAGACCCTCCAGGCTCCGCTCCAGCAGCGCCAGCAGAAAGCTGACGGAGGCCGCGAAGAGGGGGGCCAGATTGTAAATGTAGCGCTGCTCCGGCACCGGGGAGATCAGGGCCGCCACCGCGAAGGCCGCAAAGGCCGGGACCAGGATCACCAGACTGTCCCAGGGGAGCTTTTTCGCCTTTCCGGCGGCCCGGAGCTTTTTGCAGAAGACCAGCAGCAGGGCCAGCAGCCCCAGGGTGAAGAGCACCGCGGCCTTCATGCCGTGGTTGGCCTCGTGGAAAAAGAGCAGCAGCCTGGTCTTATACTGGGAGACCGCCGAGAGCTGCTCCACCGCGTTGCCGCCGGAGACCAGCTTGTCCGCCGTCAGATGGTTAATGCAGGCGGGGAAGACCAGCAGCAGCAGGCCCACCCCGGCGAAGGCGCTGAGGGCGAAGAGGCCCAGGCAGCGCCAGCGCTTTTTCGCCGCCGCCCAGAACACGAAGGCCGCGCAGACGAAGAAGGCGTAGAACACGAAATAATACTGGGTCAGCAGGCCCAAAAACACCGTGAGGCCGATGAGCGGGTACCAGATCCAGCGCTCCTTCTCCATGAGCCGGGCGATCCACAGGGCCAGCAGCACCGTGAGCAGGGTCATCAGCACATACATGCGGATCATCAGCATGGTGGACAGGCCCAGGCCGCTGAGCCCGTAGAGCAGCGCCGCCGCGGCGGCGTTCCAGGGGCTGCCGAAGAGGCGCAGCACCAGCCGGTACAGGGCAAAAAGGGTCAGCAGATAGAGGACCAGGTCCAGGATCAGGCCGGTCCACTTGCTGAAGACCCCCGGGCTCAGGCAGGAGGCCAGGTGGAACAGCCAGTAGTAGAGAGGCGGGTGCACGTCGTTGACCTGGTTATAGTACACCGAGCCGAAGTCGCCGATCTCGCCGGGGCCCACGGTCACGTAGTCCAGCAGATCCTGCCGGCTGAGCACCGCCCCCTCCAGCTCTCCGCCCGCCGCGTCCTTGAGAAAGGGGGCGTAGTGGCTGTTCGAGAGGCCGTAGGTGTAGATCTCGTCGATGAACATGCCGTTTTTCCGCTGGGCGAAGAACAGGCAGACGGCCAGCACCGTCAGCAGCGCCAGCAGAAAGGCGCCGTGCTTTTGCAGCTTTTCTTTCATGCGGCTGTCCCGGGCCTCAGGTCTCGGTCCCCTTGCCCTCGTTGGCGGTGGCGTCCACCACCGCGTCGAAGTCCGGCTCCTCCTGGGTGATCTCCACCTCGATGTCCTGCTCCCCGGTCTGCTCCTTCAGGCTCTCCTTCAGATCGTCCAGCTCCGTCTCCTTGGCCCGCAGGGCGTCCTGCAGCTGGGCGGCCTGGGCGAAGAGGGGGGCGAAAACGCCCTTGGGATTGGCCCGCTCCTGCTCGAAATAGAGCTTGCCGATCTCCAGAAAGACCTTGCGCAGCTCCTCGGCCTGGCTGCTGCTCTCCCGGGTGAGGCGGGCCATGCGGCCGTAGATCCGGGTGCGCTCGGCGCCCTTCTGGTAGACCTGGGTAACGCCGGTGCTGTCCATCACGTCCTTGGCCCTGCCCAGAAGATTGCCCAAAAGTTCTTTATAATCTGCCATGGTGTTTCCTCCTTATGTGATATTCATACGTCGCCGTCCGCGGCTTCGCCGATTTCTCCGGCTTCGCCGATCTCCGCGGGACCCCCGGCCTCCGCGGCGTTTTCCTGCTCCGGCTCCGCGATCTCCGCGGGGCCGGCGCTTTTTTCGTCTTCGCTCTCCGCAGAGCTCCCGTGCTCGGTTTCGACGCCTGCGGCGGCCGCGTTTTCCGCCGCAGCGACCCGGTTCACAAACAGCTTTTCCGCCGGGTGCTCCCGCCGGCTCTCATAGAGCAGCAGGGCCCCGCAGACCAGCACCAGGGCCAGGCTCAGGGCCTGGGACACCCGGATGCCGGTGGCGCCGATATAGAGACTGTCGGTCCTGAGGCCCTCGATCCAGGCCCGGCCCAGACCGTAGCCGAAGAGATACAGCAGGATGAGCTGGCCGTCGTACTTCCGGCGGCCCTTTTTCGTCCAGACCAGCAGGCCGGTCAGCACCAGCAGGTTCCACAGGCTTTCGTAGAGGAAGGTGGGGTGGACGTAGATGGTGTGGCCCGCCGGGTCGGTGAGACCCATGCGGCAGAAGATTTCCGTCTGGGCGCCGAAGGCCTCCCGGTTCATGAAATTGCCCCACCGGCCGATGATCTGGCCGATGAGGGCGCCGAAGACCGCCAGGTCCAGCATGGCCAGGGGCGGGATCTTCTTGCGCCGGCAGACCAGCAGGATGGTCAGCACCCCGCCGATGATGCCGCCGTAGATGGCCAGGCCCCCCTCCCACACGGCGAAGTAGCGGATCAGCGGCCCGCCGATAAAGTCCTTCAGCCGGAAGAGCACGAAGTAGAGTCGGGCGCAGAGGATGGACACGGGGATCAGCCAGATCACCATGTCGTAGAAATCGTCGGGCGTGAGACCGAAGTCCCGGCTCTTGCGGACGCAGAAGGCGATCCCCAGCAGAAAGCCCAGGGCAATCAGCACGCCGTAAAAGTAGATCCGATGCCCGAACACGGTGAAGTAGGAGGGCGGGTTCAGCCCCAGGATCCCCAGGCCGGGAAAGCTGATGACCGAGTCCCGCTGGATGGTCTCCAGGATCTCCTCCTCCAGAGCGGGCAGCTGCAGCAGAGAAAGCATATCAGCGTCTCCTTGGTTCAATGATGGAAAGGGCCAGATGCTCCGGTGTGAGCCGGCTGCACAGATAGTCCCGGCACTCGGCCAGGGTCACGCTCTGCAGCAGCTCGGAGGCGTCCAGCGCGCAGTAGTCCTCAAACACGCCCTCCGCCAGGGCGATGCACAGGCCCTCGAAATCCTCCAGACCCCGGAGCCGGGCGCCCAGGGAGGCCCGCTTGGCCCGCTCGAAGCGCGCCGGGTCCAGACCCTCCCGCTTCACCCGGTCCAGCTCCTCCTCCAGGGCGCGCAGCACCGCCTCCGGGTCCTGGCTCTCCCCGCCGATCAGCAGGGTGCCCAGCCCGGCGGAGAAGTCCAGCTCCGCGTCAAAGTCCCGGCTCAGCAGGCCCCGGGCGTAGAGCCCGTTGTAAAAGTCCGAGGCGGAGCCCACCAGCAGCCGCAGGGCCAGGGAAGCGATCAGCCGCTCCCGCAGGGCCTCCCGACCCTTGGCCCGGGGACAGAGCTTGGCGCCGATGAGGAACAGCGGGGCGGACACGTCCATGCTCTCCCGGTGCAGCCGCTCCAGGGGCAGGGGCTCCTCCGGCTCGCCGAAGTCCGCCTCCGGCAGGGGGCCGGGCTCGGCCGGCAGGGTCTGGCGGGCGATGCGGGCGATTTCCTCCGGGTCCACGTCCCCCTCCACGCAGAGGCAGAGGTTCCCCGGCGCGTAAAAGGCCTTGTGGCAGGCGTAGAGAGTCTCGGCCGTGATGTCCCGGATGCTGTCCAGGGTGCCGGCCACCTTGTCCCGAATGGGGTGGCGGGCGTAGAGCATGCCCAGCAGCCGGTAGTACACGGCGCTCTCCGGGCTGTCCTCGCCCATCCGGATCTCCTGGGCGATGATGCCCTGCTCCTTGCGCACCGTCTCCTCCGTGAAGTAGGGGGTGGTGACAAAGTGCAGCAGCAGCTTCAGATTTTCCTCAAAGTGCTCGGTGCACTGGAAATAGTAACAGGTGGCGCCGGCGGCGGTGAAGGCGTTGGGATCGGCCCCGTTGGCGGAGAGCAGATCCAGGGCCTTGTCCCCGTCGGGCAGGTCGAACATCTTGTGCTCCAGGTAGTGGGCCACGCCGGCGGGGGTGTCGATCAGCTCCTCGTCCAGGCGGAAGCGCCGGTGGGCGCCGCCGTAGTTCACCGCCAGCACGGCGTAGCGGCTGCGGAAGCCGGGCTTGGGGATCACCCGCAGGCGCAGGCCGTTGGGCAGGGTCTCGCTGAACAGGGTCTCCCCCAGCTGGGGGTATTCTTTCTTCTCCATGGGTCTATTCGTCCTTCTCTTCTTCTGCTTCCAGGATCGCTTCGATCTGTTTTTCGATGGCCTCCCCGTCTTCCTCCGGGTCGTCCTCGTCCTCCTCTTCCTCCGGGTCCCTGCCCTTCAGGAAGTAGATCATGTCGCACTCCGTGCTCCGGGCGACGCGCTGCACGTCCTCCTTGCTCACGTCCTCCACCAGAGCGGCCAGCTCCAGGGGGCCGTAATCCAGCCCGTCCAGGGCTTGGGAGAGGGTGAAGCCCTCCAGCTCGCCCTGGCTGTCGCACATGGCCCGCAGGTCCGAGGCCAGCCCGGCCTTGGCGACGCGCAGCTCCTCCTCGCTGATCTCTCCGTTTTTGATGGCCTCCAGCTGGGCCAGGATCTCGTCCCGGGCGGCGTCCAGCTTGTCGAACTCGATGCCCGAGGACACCAGCAGCAGGCCCTTGTGCAGGTCCGTCAGGGAGCCGGCGTAGTAGCACAGCTGCAGCTTTTCCCGGACGTTGCGGAAGAGCTTGGAGTTGCTGCCGCTGCCGAAGACGGTGTTGAAGGTCAGGATAGCGGCCTGGTCCGGGTCCTCCATGCAGTCCCCGAGACGCCAGCCGATGACCAGCTTCCCCTGGGTCACGTCCAGGGCCTCCTCCACATAGCGGGGCCGGTCCTCGATGGCGTTCAGGCGCAGGTCGGTGCCGATCTCATAGTCGATCTCGCCCCGGGGCAGGGTGATCAGCGCGTCCCGCAGGTCGGCGCGCAGCTCCCGCAGAGAGGCCCGGCCGCAGTAGAAGATCTCCACAGGGCTCTGCTGCAGCAGGCTGTGGTACTGCCGGGTGAGCTTTTTGTAGTTGATGGCCTCGCACTCGCTCTCGCCGCCCAGGCGGCCCACGGCGAAGTCCTCAAAGCAGCACATCTCCTGCACGCAGCGAAACACCGCGTAGCTGCGCTTGTCGTTGACCCGGCTGCGGATCACATCCAGCAGCTTTTCCTTTTCGCTGTCCACATAGGCGGGCAGCAGCAGGCCGCCCCGGGTGGCGGGGGAGAGCAGCAGCTGGCCCAGCAACTCCGTGGCGGGGCGCAGCACGCTCTGCCCGCCGGGGAGGAATTCCCCCTCGGGGATGCTGGCGTAAAAGCCCAGGCACTGGACCTCGCCGATGCGGCGCACCACCGGCTCCACCGCGGAGCCGTAGAGCTCCTCCATCCGGGCGGTGAGGGCCTCCATATCCGGGTAGCGGGTGGTGCCCCGGCGCAGGACGTAGGGGATCAGCGCGTTCATGGGCGCGGTCTCCCGCTTCAGCTGGGTCAGCAGGTTCAGGCTCAGGCAGGCGGTCTTGAACTTCTCCGTGTGCAGGTGGTTCAGCCACACGCCGGGCAGGATTTCGGTCCTTGTCAGCTCCATAAGGCACCTCCGCATATTCATTTAGATTATTATAGCACGCCGGACGGGAAAAGGCAAGGAAAAGGCCCGGGTACGGGAAAAGGCCCGGATCCGGGCTTGCAAGCTGCGCGTGCAAGGTCCGTCCCGCGCCATAGGGGCGCTTCAGGTCGCGCCCGTCAAATACGCGGTGACGCATTGACTGCGGAGCGATCAGGGGATCGCTCCCTACGCGGACTGACGTCCGTCCCGCGCTCTTGCCTCCCCCTCCGGGGGAGGTGTCATCCGGCGTCTCACGCAAGCCGGATGACGGAAGGGGTCTGCGCCCCCTATTCCCCAGTGTGCGCACTGGGGACTTCCCCCGAAGGGGGAAGCAGGACGCCGGGCAATGCCCGGCGCTACGGGGTCGCCCGCCGATCCGCGCCGACGCTGGATCCTTCTCTGTAGGGGCTGGCGCCCTCGACAGCCCGTCTGCGGAGCGATCAGGGGATCGCTCCCTACGTGTGCGAGGTCCGACCCGCGCCGACGTTCTGCGCCGACGTCTGTCCTCCGCCGTAGGGGAGGGGCTTGCCCCTCCCGCAAATCTCTCTTCATTCCTTCACTACTTCATTTCTTCATTCCTTCACTACTTCATTTCTTCATTCCTTCACTTCTTCATTTCTTCGCTTCTTCATTCCTTCATCCCCGCTCTCTCCCAGCTCTTCCGTCACGATCCGCCAGAACCAGCCGGCGGAGCCGGTGTACCAGGTCCAGCCGGCCTCGCCCTCCCGGCCCGGGGCCGCGGACACGTCCGCCGCCAGCACGTAGGGCTCCGCCTCCCAGCGGCGCAGGTCGTGGTTTTCCGGCACCAGCATCCGGAGCAGCCGCAGCCCCTGCTCCTTCCGCCCCCGGCGGAGGCAGGCCAGGGCCAGGAACAGGACGCCGTGGGTATACTGCCCGCCGTTTTCCCGGACGCCCCGGCCGTAGCCTGTGATGCTGCCGGGGCTGCGCTCGCCCTCCGTGAAGGGCGGGTCGAAGAGCTTCACCAGGCCCCGCTCCCGGTCCACCAGGCGGCGCAGGGCGGCGTCCAGGGCGATCTCGACCCGGTCCGGGTCCGCCCAGGGGCTCAGGGCGGCAAAGGCCTGGGGCAGCAGGTCGATGCGCTCATCCCCGCCGAGAGGCTCGCCGTCGCTCCAGTAGCCCCGGCGGTACCAGCGGCCGTTCCAGGCCCGATCCGCCGCCCGGCCCGCCTGTTCGGAGAGGGCACGGAAACGGGGAGCGTCGGGCTGCTCCAGCTTCTCCAAAAGTGCGGCGAAGTCCCCGGACACCAGGGACAGAAACCAGCCCAGCCAGACGCTCTCGCCCTCCGCCGCATCCATGGCGTCGTTCCAGTCCCCGCTGCCGATGAAGGGCAGGCCGTGGGGACCGAAGCCCCGAGCGAAGCAGCGCTCCAGAGCCGCCCGGGCGTGCTCCAGCACCGTGGCGGCGCCGACGACCTCGGGCTGTTCGTAACGGTCCCGCTCCCCGGGAGAAAGGGGCGGGGAACTGCGCCAGGGCTCCTCCCGACCGCAGATGCCCAGGTCTCCCGTGGCGCGGACATAGGCGCAGAGGGCCCAGGGCAGCCAGAGCAGATCGTCGGAGCAGCGGCTGCGCAGCCCCCGGTCCCCGGCGGGCAGGGGATGCCACCAGTGCAGCACGTCCCCCTCCCGGTACTGATGGCGGCAGGCGTCCAGGATCCGCTCCCGGGCGTAGCCGCTCTCCAGATTCAGCAGGTTCACCGCGTCCTGGAGCTGGTCCCGGAAACCGTAGGCCCCGCCCCGCTGGTAGAGGCTGGCCCGGCCCATCAGGCGGCAGGCTAGGGTTTGATACAGGGCCCAGGGCCAGAGCAGCCGGTCGAGGGCGGCGTCGCCCGTGGACCGGGGCCGCTCCCCCAACAGGCGCTGCCACTGGGCCCTGCCCTCCGCCAGGGCGGAGAGGGCGGCGCCGGGCCGCAGCAGGGTCTTGATCTCGCTGTCCGCGGCGCAGCCGCAGCACAGTACCGTCAGCTCCTCCGCCTGCAGGCGCAGCAGCATGGCCGGGGGCGTGAAGTCCGTCCGGCAGCTGCAGGACGCGTTGGTCCCCGCCAGGAACTGCAGGCCCTCCCGGCCGCTCTCCGGGTTCTCCGCCCGGAACAGGCCCTCGGAGAAGCCGCAGCGGAG
>CACYLY010000052.1 GCA_902775355.1 Oscillospiraceae bacterium | reverse complement strand
CTCCAGGTGCTCCCGCTCCTTGATCTCGGCAAGTCTTGCGCGGAGCATGTTCTTGCAGTTCTCCAGGTTCTGGAAGTGGCTGCGCTCCACCTGGGAGGAGACCACGATGCCCGTGGGCTTGTGGATCAGACGGACGGCGGAGGAGGTCTTGTTGACCTTCTGGCCGCCGGCGCCGGAGGAGCGGTAGACCTGCATCTCGATGTCCTCGTCCCGCAGCTCGATCTCATTGTCGTCGGCTGCGATCTCGGGCATGACCTCCACCGCGGCGAAGGAGGTGTGCCGCCGGCCCGCCGCGTCAAAGGGGCTGATGCGCACCAGGCGGTGCACCCCGTGCTCGCTGCGCAGGAAGCCGTAGGCGTTCTCGCCCTCGATCATGATGGTGGCGCTCTTCAGACCCGCCTCGTCCCCGTCCAGATAGTCCATGACCTTGACCTTGTAGCCGTGGCGCTCGGCCCACATGTTGTACATGCGATAGAGCATGGAGGCCCAGTCCTGGGCTTCCGTGCCGCCGGCGCCGGCGTGGAAGGTCAGAATGGCGTTGTTGCCGTCGTACTCGCCGGTGAGCAGGGTGGAGAGCCTTGTGGACTCCACCTTCTCGGCGAAGAGCTCATAGTCGTGCTTCAGCTCTTCCAGCATGGAGTCGTCGTTCTCCTCCAGGGCCATGTCGCAGAGGGTCATCAGATCCTCCCAGGAGGCGCAGAGCTTCTCGTAGTTCTCGCATTTGGCCTTCAGGGCTTTCAGGCGCCGGTGCACCTGCTGGGACTTCTGCACGTCGTTCCAGAAGCCCTCCCGCTCGCTGGCGGCTTCCAGCTCCTCGATCTCCTTGCGGGCGGCTTCCAGCTTCAGCGCCCCCTGCAGCAGCTCCAGGGCGGGCTTGGCCGCGTTCAGCTTGGCCTTATATTCTTCAAATTCCAGCATATTACAATCTCCTTTCCTTATAAGCTCCCCTGTGCAAGGGGAGCTGTCTGCCGCCGACTCACGCAAGGCGGCAGACTGAGAGGTTGCCTTTCCGTATAGGCCCCCTTGCGTCAAGAAGCTCGACAGCTGCCGGGCTGACCGGGGAACCGTTCTCATGCGACCCTGCGCGTTTCCGTATCCCCCCGCCCCAGTGTGCGCACTGGGGCACCCCCCTCTAGGCGAGGGGGATCCCGGGATCAAAACAGCGTAGGATATTATATACAAAAAGTACGCGCTTGTAAATCGAATTTTTCTTTTGATTTAGGTTAAGGGAAAATCGCGCTTCGCTCTTCCCATTTATTCCCCTTTGTGGTAGAATAGAATCCCCATATTGGGGGAATCCGTGAATCCCGACCGGGATCATGAAATTACGGAGGACAAGAGAATGATCGCACACGGCAAAGAGATCAAGGTCTTCACCGGCAATTCCAATCCGGAGCTGGCAAAAGCCATCTGCTCCGAGCTGTTCATGGGCCTGGGCAACGCTGCGGTGACGCAGTTTGCCGACGGCGAATGCTCTATTTCCGTCTTCGAGCCGGTCCGCGGCAAGGATGTGTTCATTGTACAGTCCACCTGCAAGGACGTGAACGACAACCTGATGGAGCTGCTCATTATGATCGACGCCATGCGCCGCGCCTCCGCCGGCCGCATCACCGCCGTGATCCCCTATTTCGGTTACGCCCGGCAGGACCGCAAGGCCAAGAGCCGGGATCCCATCTCCGCCAAGCTGGTGGCCAACCTCATCACCGCCGCCGGGGCCGACCGGGTCCTGACCATGGACCTGCACGCCGCCCAGATCCAGGGCTTCTTCGATATCCCGGTGGACAATCTCCTGGGCGCCAACCTCTTCGTCAAGCACTTCGTCCATCTCTTCGGCAAGGGGAACGAGGACGTGATGGTGGTCTCCCCGGACGTGGGCAGCACCGCCCGGGCCCGCAACTTCTCCATGAAGCTGGGCGTCAACATGGCCATTGTGGACAAGCGCCGGGAAAAGGCCAACCAGTCCGAGGTCATGAACATCATCGGCAACGTGGAGGGCAAGACCTGCATCCTCCTGGACGATATCGTGGACACCGCCGGTTCCCTCTGCGGCGCGGCCAGAGCCATCAAGGAGCTGGGCGGCGCGAAGGAGGTCTATGCCTGCGCTACCCACGGCGTGCTCTCCGGCCCCGCCATCGAGCGCATCGACCAGAGCTGCATCAAGGAGCTGCTGTTCCTGGACACCATCCCCTATCCCGCGGACAAGCCCAAGTGCGACAAGATCCGCTATCTGACCACCGCTTCCGTCTTCGCAGAGGCCATCCGCCGCATCTACGAGGAGGTCTCCATCTCCAGCATTTTCGATAACGTAAACTACTGAGATAATGAAAAATGAATAATGAATAATGAATAATTATGGTATAACGCCTTCGGCGTGATGGATTCAAATCGTCGCGAAGCGACACCTCTATTTATCATTTATCATTTTTCATTTTTCATTTCCAAAGGACTGCGCTATGTTGTTTTCATCCAAGGGCGGGCCGACGTGGATCGTGGCCTTTCTGGGCAATCCCGGCCTGAAATACGCCGGGACCCGCCACAACGCCGGCTTCATGACCGCCGACGCCCTGTGCAAAAAGCACGATTTCACCGTCAACAAGGCCCGCTTCCAGGCCCTGACGGCCCAGGTGGAGCTGGGCGGGGCCCGGGTGCTGCTGATGAAGCCCCAGACCTACATGAACCTCTCCGGCCAGGCGGTGAGCCAGGCTGCCCGCTTCTACAAGATCCCGCCGGAGCACGTCCTGGTGGTGTCCGACGAGGTGAGTCTGCCCATCGGGAAGCTGCGCATCCGGGTGAAGGGCTCCGCCGGCGGCCACAACGGGCTCAGGAACATCATCGAGCAGCTGGGCACCGAGAACTTCCCCCGGATCCGCCTGGGTGTGGGCGCGCCGCCCAACCCGGACTTTGAGATGGTCGACTGGGTGCTCTCCGTCTTCCGCAACGAGGACGCGGCGGAGATGGAGAAGGCCGCCGCCCGGGCCGCCGAGGCCGTGGAATGCTATATCGAAAAGGGCCCCGACAAGGCGATGAACCTCTACAATACAAAGTGAACAGATAACAGATAAAAGTGAACAGATAAGGTGTCGCCTGCGGCGACGGATCTGAAATCATCTCTGTTCACTGTTCACCGTTCACTGTTCACCGTTCACTCTCCCCACCCTGTTCTATCATACAAAAATCTACATAAAGGAGGCTGCTTATGAAGAAAAGCTGCATCGCCATGCTTCTGGCAGGCGGACAGGGCTCCCGGCTCTACGCCCTGACCCAGAACGTGGCCAAACCCAGCGTCCCCTTCGGCGGCAAATACCGCATCATCGACTTCCCCCTGTCCAACTGCGCGAATTCCGGCATCGACACCGTGGGTGTTCTGACCCAGTACAAGCCCCTTCAGCTCAACTCCTACATCGGCACCGGCCAGCCCTGGGACCTGGACGTGTCCGACGGCGGCGTGTACATCCTGCCGCCCTACCTGGGCGCTCATGAGCAGGGCTCCTGGTTCACCGGCACCGCCAACGCCATCTTCCAGAACCTGGCCTTCATCGAGAACTACGATCCCGAGAACGTGCTGATCCTCTCCGGCGACCACATCTACAAGATGGACTACGCCGAGATGCTCCGGGAGCACCTGGAGCATGACGCCGCCCTGACCATCGCCGTGCAGCAGGTCTCCCTGGAGGAGGCCACCCGCATGGGCATCATGAACGTGGGCGAGAGCGGCTATGTGGAGGAGTTTGAGGAGAAGCCCAAGCACCCCAAGAGCGATCTGGCCTCCATGGGCATCTACATCTTCAACTGGAAGAAGCTGCGCCAGTACCTGATCGAGGACGACGCCGACCCCAATTCCAGCAAGGACTTCGGCAAGAACATCATCCCCAACATGCTCAAGAACGGCGAAAAGCTCTGGCCCTTCCGCTTCAAGGGCTACTGGCGGGACGTGGGCACCATCACCAGCCTCTGGGACGCCAACATGGACATGCTGTCCACCACCCTCATCAATCTCTACGATCCCGAGTGGCCCATTTCTTCCCGCAGCCCCGTCTGCCCGCCGCACTACACCGGCAAGAACGCGGAGATCATTCACTCCATCGTCACCGAGGGCTGTGAGATCGAAGGCCGGGTGGAGAACTCGGTCCTCTCCGCCTCCGTCCGCGTGGGCGAGGGAGCCAAGGTGCTCTACAGCGTGCTGATGCCCGGCGCCGTGGTGGAGCCCGGCGCGGTGGTGGAATACGCCATCGTGGGCGAGAACACAGTCATCAAAGCCGGAGCCCGCGTGGGCACCGAGCCCGACGGCAGCGAGGGCTGGGGCGTGGCCACCTGCGGACCGGATATCACCGTCCGGGCCGGGGCCGTGGTACCCGCCGGCGCCATGCTGTACACCGGAGAGGAGGTCTGAACCATGAGAGATTATCACGGTATCATTTTCGCCTATCACGACGAGCCCGCTCTGCGGGACCTGACCGCCAACCGCACCGCCGCCTCCCTGCCCTTCTGCAGCCGCTACCGCCTGATCGACTTCGCCCTCTCCTCCCTGCGCAACGCCGGGATCCTGGACGTGGGCGTCATCATGCAGCGGGATTATCAGTCTCTGCTGGACCACATCGGCAGCAGCAAGGCCTGGGACATGAGCCGCAAGAGCGGGGGACTGCGCATGCTGCCTCCCTTCGGCCTGCCCCAGTATCATACCGGCAACTACAACGGCACCATGGAAGCCCTGAACGCCGTGTCCACCTACATCCGCCGCATCCCCCAGAAGCACGTGGTGCTGCTGCTGGGCAACATGGCCGCCAACATCGATCTGGACGCGGTGATCCGCCAGCATGAGAAGGCCGGCACCGACGCCACCGCCATCTGCTCCGAGGGCGGACCGGAGACCTCCCACAACCGCTACATCCTGGGCGAGGACGGCCTGGTGAAGTACATCGACCTGTTCCGCACCGGCAACTGGGTGGGCATCCCCTCCCTGGAGGGCTACGTGTTCAACAAGGACAAGCTCCTGGAGCTGATGGACATCTGCCAGGCCCGGGGCCTCTACCGCTTCCATCAAGACGCCATGACCTACTTCCTCTATGAGATCGGCGGCAAAATGGACGTCTACATCCACCACGGCTACGCCCGGATCATCCGCAGCGTGGACGAGTATTACGAGGCCAGCCGCGACGCGCTGACCCCCGCCGTCCGTCACGAGCTCTTCCCGGCGGACCGCCCGGTGCGCACCAAGATCCACGAGCACGTGAGCACCTATTACGGCGAGCAGGCCGCCTCCCGCAACAGCCTGGTGGGCGACAACTGCATCATCGAGGGCGAGATCGAGGACTGCATCGTTTTCTCCGGCTGCAAGGTCGGCCCGGGGGCCAAGCTCAGAGGCTGCATCCTCATGCGCAACTGCGTGGTGGAGGCCAAGGCCCGCCTGAACTTTGTGATCGCGGACAAGAACTCCCATTTCTCGGCCAACAGCGTGCTGGTCGGCAGCCCCAAGCTCCCCACCGTCGTCCCCAAGGACGCGAAGATCTGAGGTTCTATTTTTTAGTTTTAGTTATTCCCTTACGGAGGTACATATCCCTATGATCGGACAAATTTCACGCGACGAGGTCCGCAGCGCCATTGAGGACAAGCTCTGCGCCTACTTCGCCACCACTTCCGCCGCAGCCACCGACGAGCAGGTTTTCCGGGCCACCGCCATGGTGATCCGCGAGATCATGAGCCGCTTCCTGGCTGTGGAGGATCCCCGCCATGTCGAAAAAGAAGTCCACTACATGTCCATGGAGTTTTTGATGGGCCGCAGCCTCATGAAGAACGCCTTTAACCTGGGCATTTCTGAGGCCGTCACCGGCGCCCTGGAGGACCTGGGCCGCAGCGCGGTGGACATCTTTGAGGAGGAGCCCGACGCGGGCCTGGGCAACGGCGGTCTGGGCAGGCTCGCCGCCTGCTATATGGACAGCATGGCCACCCTGGGCCTGGAGGCCACGGGCTATTCCATCTGCTACGAGCTGGGCATCTTCCGCCAGCGCTTCCAGGACGGCAAGCAGACCGAGGTGGCCGACAACTGGAAGATCGCGGCCGAGAGCTGGCTGATCCCCCGCTACGAGGACGCGGTGGAGGTCCGCTTCGGCGGCCAGATCTCCCCCCACTGGGACAGCTTTGGTCACTACCACGCCGAGCACACCGGCTATGACGCGGTCATCGCCCTGCCCAGGGACATGCTCATCGCCGGCTACGGCGGCAAGGAGATCAACACCCTGCGCCTCTGGGACGCCAAGAGCACCAACTCTCTGGACATGTACCTCTTTTCCGAGGGCGACTATGTCAAGAGCATGGAGCAGCGCACCATGGCCGAGGTCATCACCAAGGTGCTCTACCCCGCCGACGACCACATCGAGGGCAAGACCCTGCGTCTGAAGCAGCAGTATTTCTTCGTCTCCGCCACCGCCCAGGATGTGGTGCGCAAGCACATCAAGAAGTGGGGCGACATCCGCTCCTTCCACAAGCACCATGTGATCCAGATCAACGACACCCATCCCACCCTCATCATCCCCGAGCTCATGCGCCTGTTCATGGACGAGCACGGTCTCGGCTGGGAGGAGGCCTGGGACATCGTGCGCCAGAGCGTGGCCTACACCAACCACACCGTCATGAGCGAGGCTCTGGAGAAGTGGCCCCAGGATCTGGTGCAGAAGCTGCTGCCCCGCCTGTGGGAGATCATGTGCGAGATCAACAAGCGCTGGTGCGATTATCTGGTCTACAACTTCAACTGGGACGAGCGGGTGGGCCGCAACCTGATCATCCGGGACGGGCAGGTCCACATGGCGAACCTCTGCCTGGCCGCCTGCTACAAGGTCAACGGCGTTTCCCGGCTCCACGGCCAGATCCTGAAGGACGACCTGTTCCATGACGTATACGTCCTGCGGCCGGAGCGCTTCACCCACGTCACCAACGGCATCGACCACCGCCGGTGGCTTGCCCAGATCAACCCGGGCCTCCACGGGCTCATCACCGAGCTCATCGGCGAGGATTACATGACCCGGCCCGAGGAGCTTGCCAAGCTGGCCGACTTCGCCTCCGACAGCGAGGTGCGCAAGCGCGTCAACGCCATCAAGCACCGCAACAAGGAGCGTTTCGCCGCCTTCCTGCAGCGCAACCAGAACGCCGCCTTCAACGCCGACGCCATCATGGACGTGCAGGTCAAGCGTCTGCACGAGTACAAGCGCCAGCTCCTGTGCGCCATGAGCATCGCCAGCCTCCAGCTCCAGCTCCACGACGATCCCAATATGGACTTCGTGCCCCGGACCTTCGTCTTCGGCGCCAAGGCCGCCGCAGGCTACAAGACCGCCAAGCGCATCATCGAGCTGCTGCTGAGCATGGCCGACGACGTGAACAACGATCCCGTCTGCAAGGGCAAGCTGCAGATCGTCTTTGTGGAGAACTACCGGGTCTCCGCGGCGGAGGCCATCGTGCCCGCCGCCCAGGTCTCCGAGCAGATCTCCACCGCCGGCAAGGAGGCCAGCGGCACCGGCTGCATGAAGCTCATGATGAACGGCGCGGTGACCATCGGCACCCTGGACGGCGCCAATGTGGAGATGTACGAGCGGCTGGGGGACGAGAACATGTTCCTCTTCGGCCTGCATACCGAGGACATCGCCCGCATCCGCCGGGAGGGCTACGATCCCAATGCCGCCGCCAACGCGGACTGGGAGATCATGCGGGTGCTCAACCGCTTCCGGGAGGGCTTCCGGGACGGCAAGAGCTATTCCGACCTGGTGTCCGACCTGCTCTACGGCGGGGACCAGTACATGCTCATCGCCGACTACCGGCCCTATGTGGACTGCCAGCGCCGGCTCTACGAGCGGATCCGGAACGCGGACGAGATGGCGCGGCTCGCCATCATCAACACCGCCCAGAGCGGCTTCTTCGCCGCCGACCGGGCCATCGAGGAGTACGCCAGAGATATCTGGAATCTCAAGTAGGGAGCGATCCCCAGATCGCTCCGTGCAGATCGTCGTAGGGAGCGATCCCCAGATCGCTCCGTGCAGATCGTCGTAGGGAGCGATCCCCAGATCGTTCCGTGCAGATCGTCGTAGGGAGCGATCCCCAGATCGTTCCGTGCAGATCGTCGTAGGGAGCGATCCCCAGATCGCTCCGTGCAGGTCGTCGGCGGAGCCATGAGGGCATGGCTCCCTACGGCACGAGTTTTATGGGAAGGGGCGGCAAGGCCGCCCCTTCTCTTCGGAAAGGCAGGGAGCTCTGTGAACAAGCGCGTAGCCGTGATCGGCGGGATGAACATGGATATCGGCGGCAGCGCGGCGGGGGCGCTGCGGCTGCGGGACTCGAACCCGGGCCTGGTGAGCCTGCGGCCCGGCGGCGTGGGGCGCAACATCGCCCACGATTTGCGCCTGCTGGGGCTGGAGGTCAGCCTGGTTTCCGCCGTGGGGGACGACCCCTTCGGCCGGGCCCTGCTGGAGAGCTGCCAGGCCCTGGGCCTAGAGCTGAGCATGACCCAGGTCCGGCCCCGGGAGCGGAGCTCCACCTATCTATATGTGGATGACGACGGGGGAGACATGCTGGCGGCCATCTCGGACATGGAGATCATCGACCGGCTGAGCCCCGCCTATCTGGAGCCCCTGCTGCCCCGGCTGAACGGCTTCGACGCCCTGGTTGTGGACGCCAATCTCAGCCAGGCCAGTCTGCGCTTCCTGGCGGAGCGGGCGACGGCTCCCCTCTACGCCGACCCGGTGTCTGTGGCCAAGGCGGGAAAGCTCCTGCCCATCCTGCCCCGCCTCGCCGCCCTGAAGCCCAACCGCCTGGAGGCGGAAGCTCTTACCGGCGAGACCGACCCGGAGAAGGCCCTTCGCGCCCTGCTGGCCGCCGGCGTCAAGCGGGTGTATCTGAGCCTGGGCGGGGACGGCGCCCTGGCCGGGGAAGGGGAGACCCTGCTGCGCCTGCCCCGGCGGGAGGTGCGGGTCGTCAGCACTACCGGCGCGGGGGACGCGGTCACCGCCGCCCTGGTCTGGGCCGGTGTGCGGGGCCTGGACCTGGAGTGCAGCGCCCGCTTCGCCCAGATGGCCGGCGCCATGACCTGCGAATGCCGGGAGGCGAACAATCCGAAACTGGGAGAGCTAATTCGGAATTCGGAGTTCGGAATGCGGAATTAAGTCAAAAACAGGAGCATCAAAGAACAGGCCTATCGTATGCAAACAAGGACGCAGCAAAACCGCTGCGTCCTTGTTCGTAGGGGCGACCTTTGGTCGCCCGCCTTTGCGTGCCAACGCCCGCCCCGCACCGTAGGGGAGGGGCTTGCCCCTCCCGGGTGATAGCATCTAGAAAACGTGCGGCGAATTCGTCTGTTTTGCGAATTCGCCGCACGTTTTCTATTTTTTTCATGTTGTACCGCCGGGCGGGGACAAGCCGCCGCCCCTACGCCGTGCTTTCAGACGGCTGCGCTTATTCCTCCCGCTTCGTTTTATCCACGTTGGAAACCACTGCAAATCGGGTGAAGCGATAGGCGATGGCATAGGTGAGGAAATAGGCAAGCAGCAATATGCCCACAGCAATCAGCGCGTCTTTTGGCGCTTTGGCGCCAAGGTAAAGCAGAATAAGATTCACAAAAAGAGACAGAATGAGAGGAATGGCAGGAAGAAAATTGTGGAATTCCTGCTGGGACGGGATGATCCGGAGTATGGCCCCGCACGCTCTGCACTGATAAATACTGATTCTGCGGCCTTTGATCCGGAGCTGTTTGTTGCCCAGGAAACCGTAGAATGACGGGCGGTGAACATGCTTCGTTCTCATGGAAGCCTCCTTTCCGGACTTGCAGCCCGATCGACAGGGGGGACAGCTTTTGAAGTCTGTCTTCTGTCCGAATAACGGATGAACGGCGTAAAAAGTTTCAGAATGAGAGAAAAATGTTTGGAAAAAAGATACCATGCTCCCGAACCCTTGTCAAGCGCAGGGGAGATGGGAGACAGCTGCCCGCGGATTTCTGCGAAGATCAAACGGGAGGCAGATTGCCGCCCATACATGGATAATTCGAAACAGCCCGGGAAGTTGTAAGATTTTCTTGCAATTTGCCGGGCTTGGTGTTAAAATTCCCGTTTGTGTGTAAAAGCGTGCAATTGATACTATTCACCGATAAAAAGCTTTAGAATTTTACCGAGTCAGAATCGCGTCAGGCGAGGCGGCGGCCGCAGGGCATAATGGAGATATATGGCCAAGGCCGCCAACGAAGCATGGCGCGATTCAGGCCGGTAAAAAATGAAGGGTTTTATCGGTGGATAGTATGACAACGGGAGACTGATTTTTATGGATAAACTGAGAAATATCGCCATCATCGCCCACGTGGACCACGGCAAGACCACCCTGGTGGACGAGATGCTCAAGCAGTCCGGCGTGTATCGGGAAAACCAGGAGGTGGTGGACCGGGTCATGGACTCCGGCGACCTGGAGCGGGAGCGGGGCATCACCATCATGGCCAAGAACACCGCCGTCCGCTACGGGGACACCAAGATCAACATCGTAGACACCCCGGGCCACGCGGACTTCGGCGGCGAGGTGGAGCGCATCTTGAAGATGGTCAACGGCGTCCTCCTGCTGGTGGACGCGGCGGAGGGCCCCATGCCCCAGACCCGCTTCGTGCTGAGCCGGGCCCTGGAGCTGGGCCACCGGGTCATCGTGGTGGTCAACAAGATCGACCGGCCGGACCAGCGCATCCACGAGGTGGTGGACGAGGTGCTGGAGCTGCTGATGGACCTGGACGCCACCGACGAGCAGCTGGATTCCCCCATGCTCTTCTGCTCCGGCCGCAACGGCACCGCCAGCTATTCCCCCGAGGTGCCGGGCACGGACCTGAAGCCCCTGTTCGACACCATCCTGGAGTACATCCCCGCCCCGGACATGGACGAGGAGGCTCCCTTCCAGATGCTGGTCAGCAGCCTGGACTACAACGAGTACGTGGGCCGCATCGCCATCGGCCGCATCGAGCGGGGCGTGGTGAAGCAGAACCAGGAGATCGAGGTCTGCAACTACCACGATCCCGACGCGCCTTCCCAGAAGGCCAAGGCCGTGAGCCTCTATGAGTTCGACGGGCTCAGCCGGGTCCCGGTGACCGAGGCCGGCGCCGGCAACATCATCGCCATGAGCGGCATCGGGGACATCACCATCGGCGACACCATCTGCGCCCGGGGCTTTGCCGAGCCCCTGCCCTTCGTGAAGATCTCCGCCCCCACCATGGAGATGACCTTCTCCGTCAACGACAGCCCCTTTGCCGGGCGGGAGGGCAAGTTCGTCACCTCCCGGCAGATCCGGGAGCGGCTGATGCGGGAGACCCTGAAGGACGTGTCCCTCCGGGTCACGGACGTGGAGAACAGCACCGACAGCTTCAACGTGGCCGGGCGCGGCGAGATGAGCCTTTCCATCCTCATCGAGACCATGCGCCGGGAGGGCTACGAGTTTCAGGTCTCGCCTCCCCGGGTGCTCTATCAGGAGATCGACGGCAAGAAGTGCGAGCCTGTGGAGCGGGTGGTGGTGGACGTGCCCCAGGATTCCATGGGCTCCGTCATGGAGAAGCTGGGCGCCCGCAAGGGAGAATTCCTGGAGATGACCCCCGTGGGCAGCCGCATGAAGCTGGAATTCCTGGTGCCCTCCCGGGGCCTCTTCGGCTACCGCAACGAGTTTTTGACCGACACCAAGGGCGAGGGCATCCTGGCCAGCGTCTTTGAGCGCTACGAGCCCTACAAGGGGGAGATCGCCCGGCGCAACACCGGCTCCCTCATCGCCTTCGAGACCGGCGAGGCCTGCGCCTACGGCATCTGGAACGCCCAGGAGCGGGGGGCCATGTTCATCGTCCCCGGCACCAAGGTCTACGGCGGCATGGTGGTGGGCGTCTGCCCCAAGTCGGAGGACGTGCCCGTGAACGTCTGCCGCACCAAGCACCTGACCAACACCCGGGCCTCCGGCTCGGACGAGGCCCTGCGCCTGGTGCCCGCCAGGCAGATGAGCCTGGAGCAGTGCCTGGAATTCCTGGCGGACGACGAGCTGCTGGAGGTCACCCCCAAGAGCCTGCGCCTGCGCAAGAGTATCCTGGACCACAGCCTGCGCATGAAGGCCGTCATGCGCGCCCGTTCGTGAGAGCGTAGGGGCGACCGTCGCCCTTTCGAGAGTATGGACCGGGGATCCTGCCCCGGCGGCATCGACGAGCGATCGTACAACAGGAGCGGAGGAGGAAGCGAAATGGCGGAAATCATGAAGGGAGCCCCCGCGGCGGCGGCGATCACCGAGGATCTGATCCGGCGCACGGAGGCCCTGAAGCAGAGGGGCGTGGAGCCCTGCCTGGCGATTGTCCGGGTCGGGGAACGGCCGGAGGACCTGTCTTACGAGCGGGGCGCCCTGAAGCGCTGCGAGAAGATCGGCCTGCGCGCCGTCTCCATCACCCTGCCCGCGGACTGCGGCCGGGAGGAGCTGCTGGCGCAGCTCCGGCGGATCAACGAGGACGAGGGGATCCACGGCTGCCTGCTGTTTCGGCCGCTGCCCCGACATCTGGACGAGGAGACCGTCTGCGAGGCCCTGGATCCCCGCAAGGACGTGGACGGCATGACCGCCGCCTCGCTGAAAGCGGTGTTTTCCGGCCGCGGCGCGGGCTTCGCCCCCTGTACGGCCCAGAGCGTCATGGAGCTGCTGGATCACTACGGCGTGGACCCCGCCGGAAAGCGGGCGGCGGTGATCGGCCGCAGCCTGGTCATCGGCAAGCCGGTTTCCATGCTGCTGCAGGCCCGCAACGCCACCGTGACCATGTGCCACACCGGGACCCGGGACCTGCCCGCGGTCTGCCGGGAGGCGGAGATCCTTGTCGCGGCGGCGGGAAAGGCCGGCGTGGTCGACGCGGACTTTGCCAATCCGGACCAGGTCGTTATCGACGTGGGCATCAACGCCGCGCCGGACGGCGGGATCTGCGGCGACGTGCGCTTTGACGCGGTGGCCCCGCGGGTCAGGGCCATTTCCCCGGTGCCCGGGGGCGTGGGCGCTCTGACCACGGCGGTGCTGTGCAAGCACGTGGTGGAGGCGGCGGAGAAGGCGTCGCTCCGCGGATAACAGAAAGAGAGAAGCGGGAGGGGAGCGCCCCTCCCGCGATTTTTCTTGACAAGACCCCACTTTTTTTGTACCCTGATATTACTCTGCAAAGGAGGAAATGCCCATGAAAAAGCTTTTGGCGCTGCTGTTTGCGCTTTTGCTGCTGCTCTCGCTGACCGCATGCGGCGGCGGGGAGGAGCCGGCCGCCGGGACCGGCGGAGACGAGACGCTCACCCGGGGCGCCCTGCCGGAAGGGGCGCGGGAGGCGCCGGAGAACGGGGAGGAGAGCCCGACCCTGCTGGACCCGGCGGATCTGGACCTGGACCTCTCCATCTGCCAGCCGGAGGAGGTCTATCATGAGATCGAGCACTTCAACATCGATCCCAGCGGCTACGTGGGCCTGCGCCTGCGGGTCACCGGGGAGATTTCCCGCTATGTGAGCCATGACAAGACCTTTTACTACATCGGCGTGCGGGACGAGGACGGCTGCATCGAGAACCTGGAGCTGCGCTTCCCCGGAGACGGCAGCGAGCCGGAGGGCTTTCCCGAGGACGGAAGCGTCATCACCGTCTGGGGCCGCCTGGGGACTTACACCGCCCAGCGGGACGGCAAGGACCGGCTCTGCGCCGTGCTGACCGACGTGCAGTTCACCCTGCAGACGGATTTTCGAGACTGATCCCAGAAAAAACTTCGCCGCGGCGGCAAAAAAACACCGCCGCGGCGCGTATTTTCCCCTTGACGAATCGGCGGTGGAGTGTTAATATACGCAGGAATGCGCCCGCGATCCATGCTGTGGGGCAAGCCGCCGACGCGGTGTCCTTTCCACCCGCAGCTTAGACGATGGGTATAGCAATAAAAGAAAGGGGTTAACACCATGATCACCAAGGAAAAGAAGACCAACGTCATCACCGCCAACGCCACCCACGAGAACGACACCGGTTCTCCCGAGGTTCAGGTCGCCATCTGGACCGAGCGTATCCGTGAGCTCACCGAGCACCTCAAGCAGCATCCCAACGACGACCACAGCCGTCTGGGCATGTACCAGCTGGTCGGCAAGCGCCGCCGTATGCTGGACTATCTGGCGAAGAAGGACATCGAGCGTTACCGCGCGATCATCGCCAAGCTGGGCATCCGCAAGTAATCTGCGCCTGTCTTGTTTCTGAAGGGTATGAAGGTTTTGAACGCAGGGGACAAGTGAATACTGTCTCCTGCGTTTTTTCTGCGATCAGCCGCCGGACGGCGCCTGATCGGGAAAGCCTCGCTCCGTTCGCGCACCCCCGTCCCGCCCAAGCTCCCCGGTTTCGTATTTGGAAGAGGGCACAGCGCCTGCGCCCTGTTCCAAGTGCGGATCTGGGGAAAAACCAAGACCCTCTTCTGCAAACGGCCCGCAGCGCCGGGCATTGCCCGGCAATGCGCCTCTTGCAGAGGAGCCTGAGAGAAAAGGCCGCATTGCGGCACACCTCATCCGTCTGGCCTGACGGCCAGCCACCTTCCCCTCAAGGGGAAGGCCAATAGGAAAAGGAATACCCCTCAGGCGCTTCGCGCCAGCTCCCCTTAGGCAGGGGAGCCAAAGATGAAAAGGAGATTACAAATGATCATCACCAACAAACAGTTTCCCAACTACCGCAAATATGAAATGATGTACGAGGGCCGGCCCCTGTCCATGGAAGTGGGCAAGATGGCCGAGCTCTGCAACGCCGCCGTTCTGGTCCGCTACGGCGAGACCACCGTGCTGGTCACCTGCACCGCCTCCGCCCGTCCCAAGGACGGCATCGACTACTTCCCCCTCGCCGTGGACTTCAACGAGAAGCTCTACGCCGTGGGCCGCATCCCCGGCAGCTTCATGCGCCGCGAGGGCAAGCCCAGCCTGCCCGCCGTGCTGGCTTCCCGTCTGATCGACCGGCCCATGCGCCCCCTCTTCCCCTCCGACCTGCGCAATGACGTGGTCATCGCCTGCGAGGTCCTGAGCGTGGATCGGGACTGCAGCCCCGAGATCACCGCCATGATCGGCGCCTCCGCCGCGGTCTCCATCTCCGACGTGCCCTTCAACGGCCCCATCGCCGGCATCGTCCTGGGCTGGGACGGCAAGAAGTTC
>CACYLY010000051.1 GCA_902775355.1 Oscillospiraceae bacterium | reverse complement strand
GCAGAGATCAGAACGCTCTCAATGGCTCTCTCCATAGTATCCCCCTACTTTTCTGTTATTTGTACGCGCAGGCACAGATCGCCCGGCGCGGATCGAACCCGTTCGTCCTCAGGATAGCCCAAAACGGCCACAACGCCCTTGTCGTCCCGCAGGACGAGGCGTCTGTCCCTCTGGGCCTGAGTCAGTCCATCCTCCCGAAACAGGTCGTGCAGACTTTTGCCGCAGCCTCGTCCCCTGGGGTGGAACCGATCCCCCGGCCGACGGCCGGTGCAGTAAAGTGTACCACAGATGCTCTCAAATTTGAAGAGATAAGTTTTGAACAAGTCGTAAACTTCTCCCCCGTATCTCACCAGGTCCGCCCGAAGCTTTAGCCCCGCCTCTGGGATCTCCAGCTCTTCGCCGGGCAGGATCGCCCGATCCGGGATGGGCGTGTTCGGAAGCGCGGAGAAATACAGGCTCCCCTGCTCCCGCCGCAGCCGGAGTCCCGGCAGGTCCAGGAAGCCCAGACCCTCTCCGGCGCAGAAGGACAGCGACGCCTCGATCTGCTCCTGCCCGATGCTCTCCGGGCAGAGCCGCCGCAGGACCCGGGACGAGATGGCCGGGTGCAGCGCAAGCAGCGCCGGAAGCGGAAGGCGCTCTCCGTCGTATTCCCGCCGGACAAAGTCCTCAGCCAGCGCGGCCAGGCAGTCCTCATCCTGCCGCAGGAGCTTGGCCGTGCGGCCGGCTGCCCGGGCAAAGCGGGGATTCAGCTCCCGCAGCACCGGCATCACCCGGTGGCGCAGGAGATTGCGGCGGTATTCGTCGCTTTCATTGCTGCTGTCCTCCACATGGCCGATCCCCTGCTCTTCGAGATAGGCCAGGATCTCGGCCCGGGTGAAACACAGCAGCGGGCGCAGCAGCTTTCCCCGCCGCGGCGGGATGCCGCTCAGCCCCAGGGTCCCGGCTCCGCGGCAAAGGTTCAGCAGCAGAGTTTCGGCGTTGTCGTCCGCGTTGTGGGCGGTGACGATCCAATCACAGTTCCGCTTCTCCGCTTCTCTTTCCAGGAATGCATAGCGGAGCTCCCGGGCGGCCTCCTCGATCCCCAGGCCCTTTTCCCGGGCATAAGCCGAAACGTCCCCATGCTCCAGCACGAAAGGGATCCCCTCGGACCGGCAGAAGTCCTCCACGAAGCGGGCGTCCCGCAGGGATTCTTCCCCCCGCAGACCATGCTCGTAGTGGGCCGCGGTGAGCGTCAGGTCTCCCCTGCTCCACAGCAGGTGCAGCAGGCACATGGAATCCGCTCCGCCGGAAACCGCGCAGAGGACGCGGCTGCCCGCGGGGATCAGCTTGCGGTCAATATTCATCCTCGTGCCATTTCTCCACGTTTCCGAAAGACGTGAATTCCGGGATCCAGGTCAGCTCTACCGTGCCGGTGGAGCCCTTGCGGTTTTTCAGCACAATGGCCTCCGCCAGGTTGGGATTTTCGCTTTCCTTGTTGTAGTACCCGTCCCGATACAGGCCGATGACCACGTCCGCATCCTGCTCGATGGCGCCGGATTCCCGCAGGTCCGAGAGCATGGGGCGCTTGTCCTGCCGGGACTCGTTGGCGCGGCTGAGCTGGCTGATGCAGATCACGGGCACGTTCAGTTCCTTGGCCATGATCTTCATCATGCGGCTGATGTCGCTGACCGCCTGGGTCCGGCTTTCGTTGGACCAGGAGTGACCGCTTCCGGCGGACTGCATCAGCTGCAGATAGTCGATGATCACCAGATCCAGCTTGGGGATCCGGCGGCACTGGGCGTTCATCTCCGACACCGTAAGGGTCGGGTTGTCGTCGATGCGGATATCCGTGGCGCTCAGGGTCTGGGCGGCGTCGGTGAGATCCCGCCACTGCTGGGGCGTGAGCTGCCCGGTCATCAGATTCTGGGAGGGGACCAGGGCCGCCTTGGAGAGCAGTCTGCTGACCAGCTGCTCCCGGGACATTTCCAGGGAAAAGATAGCAATGGACTTGCCCTCGAACACCGCGGCGTGCAAAGCCATATTCAGCGCGATACTGGTCTTGCCCATACCGGGTCGTGCGGCCACCAGGATGAGCTCCGACTTGTTCAGGCCCAGGATGGTCCTGTCCAGATCCACGAAGCCCGTGGGAATGCCGGGGATCTTGTTCCCGGAGGCAGCCGCCTCAGACAGATTGTCGAACACATTCTGCACCACGCCGGCGATGGGCATCAACCCGCCCACGTTGCGGCCCTGACGGAGGGCGTAAATCTTCCGCTCCGCAGCCTCCAGCAGCGCGTCCGCCTCGCCGGAGCCCTCTCCCACCATCTTGTTGATCTCATCCGCCGTCTCGCCCAGACGCCGCAGCAGAGCCCGGTCCCGGACAATGGCGGCGTATTCCAGCACGTTTGCCGCAGTGGGCGTCATGCGCATCACTTCGGCCATATAGCCGTCCAGCGTCTCCTCGTAAACGCCGCGGACCTTGGTCTGATCCAGCACGGTCACCGGGTCGATGGTCTGCCCGTAGGCAAACATGGCATAGATAGTCTCATAGATATCCCGATTGCGTTTGAGATAAAACTCATCCGCCTTCAGCTTATCCAGGACCTCCGGGATACAGCGGGGGTCGATCAGCATGGAGCCGATCACCGCCTGCTCCGCCTGGGCGGAATAGGGCGTTCTTCTTCCTAAAAGCTCGTCCATCACGGGCACCTCTTCTTCATGAAGGCTCGGTCTTGCAGAGCCGGATTACTTTTCCTCCACCACCAGCAGGTGGATGTTGGCGCTGACCTCATAGCCCAGCTTGGCCTTGACGGTAAAGCTGCCGAAGGTCTTGATGGGTTCGGTCTGGACGATCTTGTTCTTTTCGATATCCATGCCGAACTGCTCCTTCAGGGCTTTGCTGATAGCCTCGGAGGTGACGGCGCCGAAAAGCTTGCCGGAGGCGCCGGCCTTGGCGCGCACCATCACCTGCACGCCGCCCAGACGCTTGGCGTATTCTTCCGCCGTGGCCTTCTCCTTGGCAGCTTTCGCGGCTCTGGCCTTCTCCCGCTGCTTCAGATCGTTCAGCAGGTCGGGAGTCGCTTCCGAAGCCAGTCCCCGGGGCAGCAGATAGTTGCGGGCATAACCGACGGAGACTTCCTTCATCTCTCCCTTTTTGCCCTGTCCTCTCACGTCTTCGTTGAAAATAACCTTCATTTCGGTCAACTCCTTTTCGCAATCTCCATCCGGATTGATTCAGCCTGAATAATCGTCGATAGCGGCGCGGACCCGTTTCTCCGCCTCATCCGAACCGATGCCGGAGAACTGCACCGCAGCCGCGCTGCGGTTGCCGCCGCCGCCCAGCTTCTCCATCAGGATCTGCACGTTCAGATCGCCGATGGAGCGGGCGGAGGCGAAAATTTTTCCCTTCCCGTCCGGAACGATAACAACAGAGGCCTCCACGCCGGAAATGCTCAGCAGCTCATCCGCGGCCTGGGCGGCGACAACCCGCTTCTGAGGCTCCGCCGGAGCGGCGATGGCCACGTTTTTATACAAAGTGAAGTTCTGCAGGATCTTGTAGCGGGCGATGGTGTCCTCCAGATCCGACTGAAAGAGCTTTTTGACCGCGGCGGTGTCCGCGCCCGCTCTCCGAAGCCAGGCGGCGGCGTCAAAGGTACGCTCGCCGGTACGCAGAGAAAAGCTCTTGGTGTCCAGCACGATGCCGGCAAGCATCGCTTCGGCCTCGCAGCGGGTGATCTGGCTCTGATCCGTCAACTCCTGCAGGATCTCTGTCATCAGTTCGCAGGCAGAGGAGGCATAGGGCTCGATGAAGCCCAGGGCCGCGTTTTGGATATAGGTGGCGGCTACCCGATGGTGGTCGATGACGGCTACCCGGTTGCAGGCGGCCAGCAGATCCGCGTCCTCGACCTGCTCGGGCCGGTTGGTATCCACGACCACCAGCAGGGTCCTGCCGTCCGCGCTCAGCATGGCGTCCTCCACGCTGAGGAAAGCGTCCTTGTAATCCCGGTCCTCCCGAAGGCGGGCCAGGAGGGCTTTGGAAGCGTTGTGTTCCAGATCCATGATGATGTTGGCCCGGACCCCGCAGGCTCTGGCCATGGCGCAGACGCCCACGCTGGCGCCCAAGGAGTCCAGATCCGCGAAGCGGTGGCCCATGACGTAGACCTTGGAGGAATCCCGCATCAGCTGAGCCAGGGTGTTTGCCATCACGCGGGACTTGACCTTGGTGCGCTTCTCCACCTCCAGGCCGCGGCCGCCGAAGAATTCAAAGCTCAGGCGGTTCTTCACCACCGCCTGGTCGCCGCCCCGGGACAGGGCCAGCTCCAGAGCCATATCCGCAAACTGCAGCCCTTCGCCCAGATTGGCCGCGTCCTCGCCGAAGCCGAAGGAGAGGCTGGCGGCGACGCCGTTGGGGCTCTCCACCGCGTGGATCTCGTCGGTGATCTTGAATTTTTCATCCCGGAGCAGGTCCATGTTGCGCTTTTCCAGCATCACCAGGTAACGGTCCCGATCATAGCGGCGCAGAATGCCGTGGAAGCGCTCGCACCACTGATGCAGCTTGTCCTCCACCTCGTCCCGCAGATCGTTGCGGGCGCGCTCGGGCAGGTTCTTGTACAGCTCGTCCAGGTTGTCGATGACCACGATGCCGGGAACCAGACGGGACTCCTCGTACTCCTGCCGGATATCCTCATACTCGGTGATATCCACCCAGTAGGTGATGCCCAAAAACGCATTGGACTCCTCGCTCTTTTCGGAGCGGATCAGATTGCCGTGGACCTGATACTTCCGCCCGGCCAGTTCCAGCACGCTGGGATAGCGGTTTCTGCCCTCCATCAGCCATTTTCCGGAAAAGCTCGGCACCAGATCGGTGATTCGGGCGTCCAGACGCTTTTTGGAAACCCCGCACATGGAGAAGAACATATCGTTGCCCCAGACGATGCAGGCGTCGTCCAGCCGGAACACCGCGATGGGCAGCGGGAAATGCATCAGGGTATTGTTCTTGGCGTTTTCCGAATCGTAGGCCACGGACTCGATATAGGCCGAGAGCTGTTTTTCCCGGATCTTTCTGGCGATGAAGGCATAAACCAGCAGCACCAGGATCACGCCGGCCTCCGCCGCCGCCAGCATGGGCATCTTGAAATACAGCGTGGCAGCGGCAAAAATCACCATGAAAAACAGATGGATGCCGACTCCCGGCTCGGAAAGCCGCCGTATGTTCTTATTCGTTTTCACCACAGCACCTCCTGAAAAAGGGATGAGGGAAGAAATCAAAAAATTGCACCATTAAATCAGTTTATTATTATATCAAAACTTCCCACGCTTTACAACTGCATTTTTTCGTGTCGGTGGGGAATACTGCAGAGGAAATACAAAACCGAACGCGGGAGGTGGCGCATGAAAGCGATCCTGTTGGCAGGCGGTCAGGGGACCCGTTTGAAAGCCGTGACCGGAGACCTGCCCAAGCCCCTGGTCCCCCTGCTGGGGCGGCCCCTGGCGGAGCATATCCTCCGCCTGCTGAGTCGGCACGGCTATACCGAAGTCTGCGCCGCCCTCTGCTACCGTCCCGAGGACGTGATGAAGGCCCTGGGAGACGGCAGGGGCTCGGGAGTCCGCCTGGAATATCGCAGGGAAGAAAAAGAGCTGGGAACTGCCGGGGCGGTGAAAAACTGCGCGGACTTCATCGGCGGCGAGGACGTGCTGGTGATCAGCGGCGACGCCGCCTGCGACCTGGATCTGGGAGAATTGATGCGCCGTCACCGGGAGCGGGACGCCGCCGTGACCCTTGCCCTGCACCGGGACGCCTCTCCCCTGCGCTTCGGCCTGGCGGTAACGGACGAGAGCGACGCGATCCGGGCCTTTGTGGAAAAACCGGCCTGGTCCCGGGTGGTGACGGACCTGGTGAACACGGGGATCTATGTGCTCTCTCCCCGGGCTCTGGCCGCCATTCCCGCGGACCGGCCCTTTGACTTTGCCCGGGACCTTTTCCCCCTGCTGCTGCAGCGGGGCGAGCTGCTGCTGGGCGTGCCCCTGGAGGGCTATTGGTGCGACGTGGGGACGCCGCTGTCCTACTATCGCTGCTGCGTGGACGCTTTAGAGGGCCGTCTCCGTCTGGAGCCGGAGGAGAGCTTTCAGCCCTCCCCCGCCCTCCGGGAAACCGATGGTCCGCCCGAAGGCTTTGTGCTGGAGCTGCCCTGCCGGGACCGGGCCGCCCTGATGGGGAGGCTCTCCCGCTGGATGCTGGAGCTGCCCACGGACTACGCCGACGGGATCCGTCTCCACGCTCCCCGCTATGAGCTGCACATCTGTCCGGAGGACGAAAAGAGCGCGCTGCGCATCGCGGTGAACGCCGAGGACGCGGAATTTGCCAGGCGTCTGGCCTTCTCCGCCCGGGATCTGGCGGAGATCCTTGAAGAATCATTCTGAAAATGCGTTGCAAAACTCCCGGCTTGATAGTAAAATGGATTTACTATCAAGTCGGGAGGGTTTTTCATGAATATAGAAAAAGCGATCCGTAATTTACAGCTTCGCGGCTTCGGCGTGCAGCATTTCGCCACCGGCGAGGAGGCCGCGGCCTATCTCTGCGAGCAGATCCGGGACACCGAGGTGGGCATCGGCGGCTGCAAGACCGCGGACCAACTGGGCCTCTATGAAAAGCTCAGCGAACACAACAGCGTCTTCTGGCACTGGCGCGTCCCCGGGATGGAGACTTTGCAGAAGGCCAACGCCGCCCCCGTGTACATCACCAGCGCCAACGCCATCAGCGAGGATGGGGAGATCCTGAACATCGACGGCCGGGGCAACCGGCTGGCGGGCCAGGTCTTCGGCAACAAGAAACTCTATATCATCGCCGGCGTCAACAAGCTCCGGCCGGACTTCGCCTCCGCTCTGGAGCGGGCCCGGAACGTGGCCGCCGTGCAGAACTGCAAGCGCTTCCCCGCCCAGACCCCCTGCAAGCTCGACGATCGCTGTCATGACTGCCGCAGCGCCGAGCGGATCTGCCGCGGTCTGCTGGTGCTCTGGGCGCCCATGATGGGCATGGAGGCGGAAGTGATCCTCATCGACGAGGATCTGGGCATGTAAGGAGGTACTGTCATGGTCAGACATTATGACGAGCGGATCCACGAGAGAAAGCAGATGTTCGGCGGCCAGGGCGAGGCCCTGTTCCACCGGGTCCTGAACGGTCCGGATGAGATGTTCGGCAAGGGCCGGGTCTTTTCCCATGTGGTGCTGGAAAAGGGCACGGAGATCGGCTGGCACATCCACCACGGCGATGGGGAGACCTATCTGATCCTGAAGGGCCTGGGTCTGTATAATGACAACGGGATTACCAGGGAAGTCCGCCCCGGGGACGTGACCTTTGTAGACGACGGCGAGGGTCACTCCATGAAGTGCATCAGCGACGAGCCGCTGGAGATGATCGCCCTGGTCCTGTATAAATAGGGTTTTTCGGAGTATGTCACGGCTTCGCGATCGTCAGCGAGTCGAAGGGTTTGAAAACGGAGGGAACGGTGTGTTCCCTCCGTTTTTTCATGTTCAGCTCTGTTCGCTGAGGTACAGGCTGACCTTGTTCTGGATGATCTTCGCGGTGTCCTCCGCACTGCGCTCGCCGTTGAAAAACGGCGTCGCCTCGGCGTTGACGATCTCAAAGATCTTCGTGTTCATGCCCGGCATGGGGCTTGCGCTGTCGAGCAGGGCCAGGAAGCGGTCCGCCTGCTCCTGGGAAAGACCGTAATACTCGAAGGAGAACATGCCGCCGCCTTCGTCGGCCACGCCCATGCCTCCCCGGGACTGGGGGATGCGCTGGCCGTTTTCATCCAGCACATACTGTCCGTCCTCGTTGCACAGATATTCGATGCGCATGGCGTCCTCCAGCTGCTCCTGAAACACGTCCTGCCGCAGGGGAAGCCCGTACTGGTCCCGCTGATAATCCGCCCGCAGGAAGAGCCGCAGGAAGTCCCAGGCGGCCTCCTTGTCGCTGCAGGAGGCGCTCATGGCAAAGCCGTTGTTCAGCACCAGATAGCTGCCGCTGCCGCTGCGCACCGGGAAGCCGATATAGGTGCAGGTCCCGCCGAAATACTGGTCGCTGTAGCCCAGATCCTCCAGAGAACTGATGCTGCATTCCATGAGCATCTGCTTCCCCTGGGCGACCCGGCCGTACTCCGATCCCAGGTCCGCGCCGTAGTCCACCTGAGCCGGGAAGCGGCCGCAGAATTCGAGCAGCGCGCAGAAATCCGCGTTGTCGAAGTCGCAGGTGCCCTGCTGCCAGTTCACATAGCTGTTCATGTCCGCAAGCAGCAGCTCCATCAGCACCATGTCCCGGGTGCTGTAGGGTCCCAGGATCTCACAGTCCTCCGGCATGGAGGCGAAGGCCTGCTCCAGCTCCGGGATGGTCCAGCCCGGCTCCGTCCCCACCACGCTGGCCGCGCCGATCATGGTACTGATCCGGTAGCCGGAGGAGAGCTGATAGAGCTTGCCGTCGATCTCCGCCGCCTTCAGCACCTGGGGCAGGAAGTCTTCTCTGGCAAAGTCCGGGTCCGCGTCCAGATAGGGATAGAGGTCCTCCAGCAGGCCCTTGCCGGCCAGCTGCTCATAGGGCAGGTTCTCCAGGGCCAGCAGATCCGGCATCTCTCCGGCCATGATCTGGGTGTTCAGCTTGTTGACGCTGTCCAGAGCGGCGTCCATCGTATCGCCGGACAGGTATTCGGAGTAGTCCAGGATCTGGATCCGAATGCTCGGATGCGTGCGGTTGAAGCGCATCACCTGCTCGCTGACGGAATCGGTATTCATGACGCCCAGGGTCAGGGTGCGCTTTTCCGGAAGACTGGAGCGCTCCATCTGCTTGAGCTCCACCCGGTCGATCTCCTGCCCGTCCACGCAGTAGGCCAGGAAGCCGCCGTCCTCCGTTGCCCGCAGCCAGTTGAGGCTCTGGGCGCTGAGGTCGCAGTCCAGCAGGTTCACGAGTTCGATTTCCTGCTTCTCCGCAGGTGCATAGCCGTAGAGTTTGGTGCCGCTGGTATACAGGAATGCGTAATCTCCGAAACCGGGATAGCAGCGCTGGGGCCAGTTGTTCAGGTCCATCTTCTCCGTGACGGCGCCCTTGTCCAGGTCCAGCACGCACACGCAGCCGCCCCTCCTGCCGGAGGTCACCGCGCCCACACGGCCGTCCGAGAGCAGAATCGTCTGATTGATCCAGTCGTCCATCTCGATCTCCCGGAGCAGCGCGCCGTCAGGCGAGAAAACATAGATCTTCTGGTCCCCGGCGGCGACGAGCCTGCCTTCCTTGTCCAGCACGGCCTCCTGCAGATTCAGCCAGACGCCCTCCTGCTCCTCCCATTCCAGCCTGGCGGAGGAGAGGACCGCGCCCTTCTGATCCAGATGATAGAGCCAATAGGCGTTCTGGTTTTTATAATGGTCCCAATACCCGGGATTGCTCTGATCCAGGCTCTCCGGGCCTTCATACCAGGATTCGTAGACCGTTTCCAGGGCTGTCAGCGAACCGTCGGCAGCGGGATAGAGGCCCTGCAGATAGGAGCCGGCGCTGTAATCCTTCCGCTCGTCCACATCCGTGGGCGGCTGGCTGACGGTGAAATCCAGAGGCTGCATCGCCCCGTCCAGACCCACGAAATAGAGGCGCTGGGCAAAGGTGTCGTACTGGCCCTCAAACTCCGGCGTCACGCCCTCGGGCACCTCGCCCTTCTCGACGATGTCTGACCGGGTAACGTAAAAACCGTCCTCGGTAAAGCACAGGGGCCAGAGATCCTCCTGCTTATCCGCCTTGATCTCCTGAAAGGCGGCGGTGTATACCAGTTCGCTTTCGTTTGCGGTCTCCTGCTCCTCCCCCGCTCCGCAACCGATCAGCAGGCAGGCGCAGAGGCAAAGCAGAAAGAGCAGGGGCAGCAGCTTCAGTTTTTTCATGTTCTTCTCCTTTCATCGCAGGGCCTGGAAGCGCAGCGTCACCTTGAAAAGGTCGCCGTCCAGGTCGATGCTCAGGTCGCCCTTCTGCAGGCGCATCAGGCTCATGGCGATGGCCAGGCCCAGCCCGTTGCCGTCGCTGTGGCGGGAGCTGTCTCCCCGCACGAAGCGCTCGGTCAGCTCCTCGGCGCTGATGTTCAGCGGCTCCCGGGAGATGTTGCGGAAGGTCACGCGGACCTCTCCGAGCTGCTCCTGCAGGCTCAGATAGACCCGGGTCCCGGGCATGGCATATTTTACTATATTGTTCAGCAGGTTGTCAAATACCCGCCAGAGGTGCCGCCCGTCGGCCAGGACCGTCACCGGCGTCTCCGGCTTCTGCAGCACCAGCTCCAGGCCGGCCTGCTCCAGCTTTTCGCCGTATTCCCCCGCCGTCTGGTCCAGCAGGATCCCCAGGTCGCAGGGCTGGAGCTCCACGGTCAGGCTGCCGGTGGAGGCCTTGGAGGCCTCGATCAGGTCCTCGATCAGCTTTTTGAGCTTCCCGGACTGGCGGGACAGGACCTCCAGATACTCCTGCTGCTTTTCGGTCTTGGGCTCCTCCTTCTGCAGGAGGTCCACATAGTTGATGATGGAGGTCAGGGGCGTTTTGATGTCGTGGGACACGTTGGTGATCAGCTCCGTGCGGAAGCGCTCGGACTTCATGCGCTGCTCCACCGCGCCGTTGAGACCGTCCCGGATATGGTTCAGATCCCGGGCGTGGTCCTTCAGATCGCCCACCAGGTATTTTTCGTCCACGGTAAAGCTCATATTGCCGGAGGCGACCTCCTTGGCCCCCAGACGCAGGCGGCGGAAGGCCAGCACGGCGTAAAGCGTGACAGCGGCGGCCAGCAGCCAGAAGAGGAACCAGAAGAAGGCGGCGCGGTTTTCAGACCAGACCGCATTCATGCGGAAGATGAGATCCACAAAGGCCGCCGCGGCAAGGCCCAGGATCCATTTCCACAGGATGGGGAGATGGCGGAAGATTGCGGTGACACTGCGCCAGCACCAGCGGCAGAAGCGCACGGTCAGGCAGCCGCTCCAAAGGGTCCCCAGCTTCACCCGCACGGCAAAGCTCAGGCACCAGAGAAGGAAGCTGAGCCCGATGAGCAGAATGCAGGGGATGAGAGCAAAGAGGATCTCCGGCCAGTTGAAGCCCGCCATCATGGGGGTCATGAAAATGGCGATGGCGGCAATGACCAGGACCGTGAACACATCAAAGGGGATCTTCTCCACAAAGCTGGGGACCACGGCCTCGGTATTCTTCCGATGGCCGGCGGCGCGGAGAAGAAAGATAAAGAGCAAGATCCCTGCAATAAGGCTGAGCCCGGCGATCCAGAGAACGGCAAAGCGCCAGTTATACAGGAAGGCGGAAAGCCTCACCCGCTGCCACAGGTCGCCCCGCTGCTCCATATCCCGCACCACATAGCCCTTCACGGTAAGAGAGTGTTCCTGCTCCCAGTTCTCCAGGTCCTGATGGCTGTAGAAGGTATAGCGTCCGCTGCTGTCATAGTCCAGCACGTGCCACACCTGTCCGCTCTGTTCTTCTGTCTCAGTCGCGGAAACCGACTCCGTCTCCGGCGTCACGGTGGGCCGGGGCGTGGGGGTAACCTCGATCCTCTCGCCCCGGTCGTCGGGGTAGGTCTCGCTCCGCTCCCGGTAATAGCTCGCGGTATCATCCTCCACGTACTCCACCGAGTAATTGGGCGTAACGCGCACCGAAGTCTGCCAGATCGTCTCCTCGTCGGCATAGTTTGTATACAGCACTTCGCCCGCCTGATTCAGCACCGTGCAGCGGAGGTTGGGATCGCTCACATAGCCTTCCCGCTCCACCCGGTAGATCGAACCGGTCTCCCGGACCATAGACATGGCCCGGTCCGCCACCATAAATTTGCGGAAGGTCTCATAGGAATCGGTATAGGCGTCCCAATCCAAGAGAAGCATGGCCGAGAGCGCCGAGCCGATGAAGCCCAGCACCAGCAGGCAAAGCAGGATCACCGCAAACAGCTTCGCAGCAAAGCTTCCGTATAGTTTTTTCATTTCATTTGCCCCCTTCGATCTTATAGCCCTGTCCCCACACGGCCCGGATATACCGGGGCGCGGCGGGGTCGATCTCGATCTTCTCCCGCAGGTGCCGGATGTGGACCGCCACGGTGCTCTCGGCGCCGAAGGGCTCCTCGTTCCAGACCTTGCGGTAGAGATCCCGGGGGTGAAATACGCGGCCGGGGTACTGCATCAGAAGCTTCAGGATCTCATACTCCCGGGGGGTCAGGTTCACCGGCTCCCCGTCCACGGTGACGGTCTTGCTGCCGTCGTCCAGGCAGACGCCGCCGATGGTCAGCACGCTCTCCCGCACGGCTCCCCCGCCCAGGCGGAGATAGCGCCGGAGCTGGGAGCGGACCCGAGCCTGGAGCTCCACAGGATTGAAGGGCTTGGTGATGTAATCGTCCGCCCCCACGTTCAGGCCCAGCACCTTGTCCGTATCCTCGCTCTTGGCTGTGAGCAGGATCACCGGCACGTTGGAGAACTCCCGGAGCTTTGCCAGGGTGCTGACCCCGTCCATCACGGGCATCATGATGTCCAGCAGCACCAGCTGGATGTCCTCCCGCTCCAGGATCGCCAGAGCCTCCTTCCCGTTATAGGCGGAGAAGGTCCGGTAGCCCTCGGCCTCCAGATAGATCTTCAGCGCGGAGACGATATCCTTTTCGTCGTCACAGATGAGTATGTTGGTCACGCTTTTCACCTCTTGTGGCTGTATTGTAGCAAAACAAGCTTTAAGATAAAAGTCGGCAAGTCTTTAAGAAACGATTAAGAACAACAGCAGGCCTAAGGGACCTGCTGTTGATGGGATCATTCGTCCAGCTTGAGGACGGCCAGAAAAGCCTCGGTCGGGATGGACACGGTGCCCAGCTGGCGCATCTTCTTTTTGCCCTCCTTCTGCTTCTCCAGCAGCTTCTTCTTGCGGGTGATGTCGCCGCCGTAGCACTTGGCCAGCACATCCTTGCGCATGGCCTTCACCGTTTCCCGGGCGATGATCTTGCCGCCGATGGCCGCCTGGATGGGCACCTCGAAGAGCTGGCGGGGAATGTTCTCCTTCAGCTTTTCGCAGAGCTTCCGGGCCCGGAGATAGGCCTTCTCCCGGTGAGCGATGAAGCTCAGAGCGTCCACCTGGTCGCCGTTCAAGAGCATGTCCACCTTCACCAAGTCGCTGGTCTTGTACTCGGAGAACTCGTAGTCCAGGGAGGCATAGCCCTTGGTCCGGGCCTTCAGGGTGTCAAAAAAGTCGTAGATGATCTCGTTCAGGGGCATTTCGTAATGCAGCTCCACCAGACGGGCGTCCAGGTACTGCATGTTTTTATAGATCCCGCGCCGGTCCTGGCACAGGGGCATGATGTTGCCCACATAGTCGTTGGGCGTGATGATGCTGACCTTCACATAGGGCTCATAGGCTTCCGCGATGGAGGCCACGTCCGGATAGTTGTGGGGATTGTCCACCATGACCTCTTTTCCGTCGGTCTTCACGACCTTATAGATGACGGAGGGCAGGGTCGTGACCAGCTCCAGGTCAAACTCCCGCTCCAGACGCTCCTGGATGATCTCCATATGCAGCATGCCCAGAAAGCCGCAGCGAAAACCGAAGCCCAGGGCCACGGAGCTCTCGGGCTCGTAGCTCAGCGACGCGTCGTTGAGCTTCAGCTTTTCCAGCGCGTCCCGCAGGTCCGGGTACTTGGAGCCGTCCTCGGTGTAGATGCCGCAGAAGACCATGGGCCTGGCGGGCCGGTAGCCGGGCAGGGCCTCCGCCGTGGGGCGGGCCGCCTCGGTGACGGTGTCGCCCACCTGGGTGTCCGCCACGTTCTTGATGCTGGCGGTGAAATAGCCCACGTCGCCGGCAGCCAGCTCCTCGCAGGGATCCAGACCGATGGGCCGCAGGTGGCCAACCTCCACAACCTTGTACTTCGCGCCGGTGGACATGAGCAGGACCTCGGAATCCCGGCGAATGCGGCCGTCCACCATCCGCAGAAAGACGATGACGCCCCGGTAGTTGTCATACTGGCTGTCAAAAATCAGGGCCTTCAGCGGCGCCTCGGGATCGCCGGCGGGGGCGGGCACGTTCGCCACGATGTCCTCCAGCACGGCGTCGATGTTGATGCCGGCCTTGGCGGAGATCTCCGGCGCGTCCTGGGCGGGGATGCCGATGATCTCCTCGATCTCGTCCTTCACCCGCTGGGGCTCCGCCGCGGGCAGGTCGATAGGGTCTGGGCCTCCACGCCCTGGCTGGCGTCCACCACCAGCACCGCGCCCTCGCAGGCGGCCAGGGAGCGGCTGACCTCGTAGTTGAAGTCCACATGCCCCGGGGTGTCGATCAGGTTCAGAGTATATTGCTCCCCATCGGCAGCGGTGTAAGTCAGGCCAACGGCCCGGGCCTTGATGGTGATGCCCCGCTCCTTCTCCAGATCCATGTTGTCCAGGATCTGGTCCTCCATGATCCGCTGCTCCACCGCGCCGCACTTCTCAATAAGCCGGTCGGAGAGCGTGGACTTGCCGTGGTCGATGTGGGCGATGATGGAGAAATTGCGGATATGCTTCTGATCGATCATGGCTCTTCCCCCTCAATGCTGTTGACCGCGTTCTCGGCCCGATCCGTCAGCTCGCGGAGCTGCGCCAAAAAAGCGCGGATCTCCCGCACGCTCACGTCTCCCGGATGGGCGGAGCGGCCCAGTATGTAATCCGCCGTGACCCCATAGTAATCACAGGCCTTGCACACAAAGCGCAGGCCCGGTTCCCGGGCGCCGTTTTCGTAATGGCTCAGCAGGGCCTGGCTGATGCCCAGGTCCGCCGCGGCCTGCCGCTGACTGACGCCGCGCCCCTTCCGCAGGGCGGAGAGGGTCTCAGAAAAAAGTCGTTCCATAACAAACCTCGTACAGTGTGATAACAGGCAGTATTATAACGGCTGTTTGCGTTTTTGTAAACAGAAACTTGTGCGAAAAACTTGAAAAAGCTGCCGTATAGTGGTACATTATGAATGTTGAGTACTTCACACTAAAACAACTGGAGGGTAAACCAATGTTTGAAAATCTCATTGAAATCCTGAAAGCCAATCCCCGCAAGATCGTCTACACCGAAGGACCTGACGCCCGCATCCTCTCCTCCGCCGCCCGCCTGAAGAAGGACGGCTTCCTGACCCCCATCCTGGTGGGCAAGGTGGACGAGGTCAAGGCCGCTGCCGAGAAGGGCGGCTTCGACATCGAGGGACTGGAGATCCTGGATCCCGCCACCTATGACAAGATGGACGAGATGGTGGAGACCATGGTGGCCCTGCGCAAGGGCAAGATGACCGCCGAGGAGTGCCGCGCCGCTCTGCAGAAGGGCAACTACTTCGGCACCATGCTGGTGAAGATGGGCGTGGCAGACGCGCTGCTGGGCGGCGCCACCTACTCCACCGCCGACACGGTCCGTCCCGCGCTGCAGCTGGTGAAGACCCGCAAGGGCGCGAACCTGGTGTCCTCCTGCTTTATTCTGGTCAAGGAAGGCGCTCCCATGCTCTGCATGGGCGACTGCGCCATCAACATCGATTACCAGGACACCGTGGACAAGGAAGGCAATGTGGTCCTGCCTGCCGCCGCGAAGCTGGCCGAGGTGGCCGTAGCCACCGCCCACACCGCCAAGGTCTTCGGCATGGATCCGAAGGTCGCCATGCTGAGCTTCTCCACCAAGGGCTCCGGCAAGGGCGCCAGCGTGGACCTGGTCCGCAATGCCACCGCCATCGCCAAGGAGATGGCCCCCGAGCTGGATCTGGACGGCGAGATGCAGTTTGACGCCGCGGTCTCCCCCGTGGTCGGTCAGCTCAAGTTCCCGGGCAGCAAGGTCGCCGGCTATGCCAACACCTTCATCTTCCCAGAGATCCAGTCCGGCAACATCGGGTACAAGATCGCCCAGCGTCTGGGCGGCTACGCGGCTTACGGCCCCATCCTGCAGGGTCTGAACGCCCCCATCAACGACCTGAGCCGCGGCTGCGACGCGGAAGAGGTCTACCAGATGTCCATCATCACCGCCGCACTGGCATAAGACATTCTGCATTTTACGTTTTGAGAGGGCGGCCCTCCGGGCCGCCTTCTTTCCAGCCTAAGGGGCGGCTGTCAGCCGCCCGAAAAAAAGCCGAGGCACAGCGGGCGGCTGTTAGCTGCCTCTACAATGGGGAATCCAGCATGGTTTACGAAAAGGAAATGAGCGCCGCCCTCGCCCTGGCGCGGGAAGCCTTTGCCGCCGGGGAGGTGCCGGTGGGCTGCGTCGTGACGGACAGAGAGGGCCGCATCATCGGGCGCGGGCGAAACCGTCGGCAGGAAAACGCGGACGCCACAGCTCACGCGGAGATGGAGGCCATCCGGGAGGCCTGTGCCGCGCTGGGAGACTGGCGGCTGGAAGGCTGCAGCCTGACAGTGACTCTGGAGCCTTGCCCCATGTGCGCCGGGGCCATCATCAACGCCCGGATCCCGGTGGTGATCTACGGCGCGCGGGAGCCGGTTTCCGGGTCCTGCGGCAGCGTGATCGACCTGTTTTTCGAGCGCTACGGGCACCAGCCAAAGGTCTACGGCGGGGTAATGGAGGATGAATGCGCGGCGCTGCTGCGGGATTTCTTCTCCGACAAACGATAAAAAAGATCTCCCGAGTCAAGACTCTCGGGAGATCTTTTTATATAAGCTTGATGACGCCATAGGTCAGGACGGACATGATGAAGGCCGCGATGCAGACACCGACGAAGATCACCGGCGTCGCTTTCTGCACTTTCAGGTGCAAAAGGGCGGCCACCAGGGAGCCGGTCCAGGCACCGGTGCCGGGAAGCGGGATCGCCACCAGGATCAGGAGGCCCCAGGTGCCGTATTTTTCCACCTTCTCCCCTTTCCCCTCGGCCTTGCGCTCCAGGCGGGTGATGAACCCGTCCAGCCAGGGCCAGTGCTTCCGCAGCCAGGCGAAGATCCGCTGGATATAGATGATGATGAAGGGCACGGGGAGCATGTTTCCCAGGAGCGAGACCGTCAGCGCCAGCCAATAGGGCAGGCCGAGAGCGATGCCATAGGGCAGGCCAAGGCGCAGCTCCACGATGGGGACCATGGAGATGAAAAAGGTCACTATGCACTTGCCGAGGGTAGTGCCGCTGAGCCAGGCCAACATGACAAATCCTTACCTTTGCTACATTTTGGATGCATTATAGCATAGCCGGAGCAAGAACGCAACGGGCGCACGGTTAAGATTCCTTAAGTTTTTGCATTGACGGAAACAGGCGAAGGGTATAGAATATCATAAAAATCTGAAGACTTTCGGAGGTTTGCCATGAATAAGGTCGCCATCGTCACCGGCGGAAGCGGCGGGATCGGCCGCTGCACCGCGGCGGAGCTGCATCGCGCCGGTTGCATCGTCTATGAGTTTTCCCGGCACGAGAAACCCCAGCGAGGCGTGAGACATATCACAGCCGACATGACCTACGAGGGCCAGGTGAAGGCCGCGGTGGAGGAAGTCCTGCGCCGGGAGGGGCGGATCGATATTCTGGTGAACAACGCCGGCTTCGGCATCTCCGGCGCGGCGGAAACCACCGACAGCAAGGACGCCCACGCCCAGCTGGAGCTGAATCTCTTCGGCATGGATTACGCCACCAAGGCGGTGCTCCCGGCCATGCGCAGCCAGGGCGGCGGGCGGATCGTCTGCATGAGCTCCATCGCCGGGATCCTGCCCATCCCCTTCCAGCTCTGGTATTCCGTCAGCAAGGCGGGGATCTGCGCCTATGTGCTGGCGCTGCAGAACGAGGTGCGGCCCTTCGGGATCACGGTGTGCGCGGTGATGCCTGGGGACATCGCCTCCGGATTCACCGACGCGCGGAAGAAATCCAGCGCCGGGGACGACGTGTACGCCGGGCGGATCGAGCGTTCCGTGTCCGTCATGGAGAAGGACGAGCGGGGCGGCATGACGCCGGCCTACGCCGGAGCCTATGTCGCCAAAATGGCGCTGAAAAAACGCAGCAAGCCGCTGGTGGCTCTGGGTTTTGCCTATAAGGGTGCGGCCGTTCTGACCAAGCTTCTCCCCCGCCGCCTCTCCAACTGGATCGTTGGCCTGATCTACGCCAGGTGATCCTCCCGCGAAACGAAAAGCCGCCTCTTTCCGGCAGCTTTCGATCCAGGCTTTTCCCGCGTTATCCGAAAAATCGCCGCCGCTCCCGGAAAGGGAGCAGCGGCGTTTTTTGCTGTCTTTCTTCATTTCAGCAGCTCATACTGTTTCAGCAGGGCAATGCGCTCTCGCCCGATTTCGAGAGACTTTCCGGCGCTGGTATCCCGCGCGGAGGCGTATCGCCACATCCTCTGCCCCCAGGCCAGCGGCAGAAGCCAGGGCTTTTGCTTGAGATACGGATAGCTGCGCTTCAAGCCGTCTCCCTTGGGAAACAGCGCCCGGAGCATTCCGCGCCGTCCTCTCCCCTGCCTGTCCGCTGCCACCGCGTCCAGCGTCAGGTGGCTGCTGTGCAGGCGATCCGGATCGTCCGCGCCGTAGAGTCCTCCTCCGAGGCAGTCCTTCAGCAAAGGCAGCTCGTCCACTTCCAGGCCGGCAAATACGGCAGGCGCGGAAATGTCCAGACGCTGTTGGCCGATGCGGAAAAAAGCCGCCGCCAGCTTCAGCATGTTCAGCTCCGAACAGCTCTGCCGCAGACGCGTCCAGTCGACGTCATTCTCATAGCGAGCAGCGAAGAGGCAGAGATCACAGATCTGCCGGATCCCCACGCCGCCGTAGAGCATGTGCTTATAGGCGTGGCACAGCAGAAACAGCAGATGATCCGTGGGCTCCAGAGTCCGCACTTTCTGCCCGTATACCGGCAGCTCAACGGTCCGCGCAAGCACACCTTCGAAAAAACGGTTAAGGTCGCGGTAGCCCTTCGCCTCTTCACTCGTGGAAAAGAGCCGCATGTGTACTTCCAGATACAGCTTTCTCTCCGGGTCCACAAAGGTGACCTCGTCATTCCCCTCAGCGGGCGTGTCCGGGTCCAGCAGATGCAGGCCGCAGTCCAGCAGCGCATCCCGATATGCGGGATAATCTTCCGGCGCGATCAACAGATCCTCGTCCGATGAAGCGCGCTGTTCCGGTTCCGGATACAGGCTGCGGCAGACGATCCCCTTCACGACGGCGGGAGACAGGCCCAGAGAACGCAGGCGCTCATACAGCAGCAGAAACTCCGCCGTGCCGGCCGCCTGGCGGATCGTCAGCTTCCGCGCGGCTTCGCGCAGACGGTTCCATTCGCCCGGAACGGAAGAAAGCACCCTGCCATCGGAAAAGCTTTCCGCCATAAGCGGGATCAGTCGCTGCTGAACAGCAAGCGTTCGCAGCGACTTCCAATCCTCCAAGCTCAGGGGAGCGTCAAGCGATATCGAATCCCGTCGAATGGCAGAACGAAGGCAAAGCAGCAGCAAACGCTCCGGCTCTGTCAAGACCGTCATCAGAGTCCACCGGAAGCTTCCCCTTCGGGTACTTCGATCACGGCCTCCCCGTCTTCCTCGACCTCAATGGGGGAAGGCTCCTCCGGCTCCGTCTCGGGTTCCGGCGTCGCGGAAGGCTCCTGCGCCGCAGGATCGGGCTCGGTCTTGTTCGTTTCCGAGGCAGAGGGCGCCGCCTCTTCCTTCTGCGCGGAATCCTCCGCGGTCGGCTGCTCCTGCGCCGGAGCAGGGTCGTTCTTGCGGGTCACGGCAAAGACGATCGCCGCGACTACCAGCAAAACAAGCACCCCAATCCAAATCTTATTCTTTTTCATTTTCTTCTCCTTCCTCCAGCAGATAGCCACTTTCGAGCATCTGCCGGATAAATCCGTTCATCATCGTTTTGGCCTGCTCCGGGTCTTCGATTTCATATTCCTCCAGCACAAGGGGCAACAGGTCAGAGCTTTTTGCGCCCCGGGAAATCTGCCGCCAGATAAACGCGCCGCTTTCACTGATCATGGAAACGTAGGGGCAGACTTCCCGCGCTTCTTTTGCGGCGACCAGGACGTGTTCTCCGCATATTTCCGTGAGTATGACGCCCGGTCTGATTTTAAGCTCTTCCACGCAAATCAGCCTCCTCCCCGATCCTGCCGCGGAGCAAAGCGGTGGAATCGTCGTCTCCTTTGTTTGCCAGCTTCCAGCAGGCGGCGTTCCGCAGCATCCCGTCCACGATCCGGGCGATGGCACGCGCCTCCCACTCCTCTTCGGGACGAGCCAGCAGGTGGATGAGCACCGGCAGGATCATCTCCTTCTCCGTGACGCGTTCCATCCGGTTCTCCCCTTCCTGGGAGAGCAAAACAAGGCCACCCAAAGGGGCGGACAGCCTGCTGCATACCCTCTCCTTTCCGTTCCAGGGGCTGGGATGAATCCAAAATGCGTCCTTCCTCAGCTCGATCACGGGCATATCGCCGGAAATCATGGTGATTTCACCGGGGAACAGGCGCTGCCAGTTAAAATACTGGGTACTCTTTCCGATGCCGCTGGGGCCGATCAGAAGCCAGGCTTTTTCCCGATACACGAAAGAAACCGCATGGAGGATGCAGCAGTCCCAGTGAAGCAGCTTGCGCGCGGTAGGCGCGATCAGCGCCCGGTACTCCGTATAGGAATCCGTGGACGTGGGCGGAACCAGCTTTCGCATGCGGGAGAACTGCTCTTCCGTCAGACGCAGATCGTATTCATTTTGTTCCACCCTACGCGGAATAGGACGGAAAAAATATCTGGTATTCGGCTTTTTGAAGCTGTATCGAAGCGAATGACCGGCAAATTCCGTCTGATATACCATGCGAACAGACGATCCCCCTAACGCTGATTTTTATGTATCATAACACGAAAGTCGGGAAAAGTCTACGTTTATGCCGCAAGTAGCGAAAGTTTACATTTTGTTCTTGTACAGCGGAGGGAGCGCAGCGGATCGGGGTTCCTTTGTCCGTTTGAACGGGCAGCGGTGAGGAGATAGAAGAGAACGGATTGCCATGCCAGCGTGCGCTGGCTCGCAATGACAGGATTCGGGGAGTGAGTGCATAATGGCGGACAGGAGTGCGCACGGGGCCGCAATGACATGGTACGGGGGTGGCTGCAATAGTCAGGGATTCAGATCTTTCGACTTCGGCTTCGCCTTCGCTCAAGATGACAGGAACGGCGACGAGGGCGCGGAACAAAAGATCCCTCGGCTGCGCTCGGGATGACAGGAACGGCGACGAAGGCGCGAACAAAAGATCCCTCGGCTGCGCTCGGGATGACAGGAATGTCGACGAGGGCATGAAACAAAAGATCCCTCGGCTGCGCTCGGGATGACAGGAATGTCGACGAGGGCGGGAAACAAAAGATCCCTCGACTGCGCTCGGGATGACAGGAACGGCGACGAGGGCGAGGAACAAAAGATTCCTCGGCTGCGCTCGGGATGACAGGAACGTCGACGAGGGCGGGAAACAAAAGATCCCTCAGCTGCGCTCGGGATGACAGGAACGGCGACGAGGGCGCGGAACAAAAGATCCCTCGGCTGCGCTCGGGATGACAGGATTCGAAGCTTGTTATAACATGAAACAGCGCGGAGATCGCTCTCCGCGCTGTCGTTTGTTATGGGATTATTCGGATACTTCCGGCTCGACTGCCGGGCCCCAGGAGAAGGGCACGTCGGGATTGAATTCCGCCCACGCGTCCATGCCGAAGCCGCTGTCGGCCCACCACTGTCCGTAGTCGGAGAAGTCCACTCCCCCGTCTCCGTTCACGTCGGCGCCCACGCTCGCGTTCCAGTCCCCGAAGCTGACCGGTCCGCTCACGTTCGGATTCGGCGCAGGCGTGGTGATGGGATCCTGTCCGCCCTGACCCGTGCCGTCGTCTCCTCCGGTATCATCGCCCGGATTCAGCAGAAGAATAAAGGGATCAAAAGTTTTCTTCATGGTTCTTTCACCTCTTTCTCAGCTCAAGGGCTTACTGGTCTTGCCCGTGTAGTTCACCGTCACGTTGGCCTCATGGCCTTCGGTCGCGTCATACCGAATGGACGTCGTGGTCATGTTCGTGTAGTACCGGCCCACAGCACCGGTGACCAGTACGTTGTCCAGCGTCACCCAGTACTGACGCACCAGCTTGCCTTCGCCAACCTCGCAGGGACCCATGGCGCTCATCACCTTGCGGTAGGTCAGGTGACCGTCGTCCACGCCAAACACCACATTCGGGGTCAGCTTGAACGGGTGATCCGGATCGTTGGCCGCGGTGATGGTCAGGGAATTGCAGGCCTTGCCCATGTAAGCGTACTGGGAAATGTCCGCCGGGAGCAGCTCGCCGTCCACCACGAAGCCCACCTCTTTGTACTGGGCGTCGTCGATGTTGGAAACCAGCCAGATGGCCGTGATCAGGTCATAGCCGGTCTTGTAGGTGTAGTGCAGATAGGGCAGCTCGTACTTGTCCGCCGGGACTTCCTTGATGTAGTAGGTCACGCCGGCCTTGGGCTGCAATTTCATACCGTTCTCGGTCTGAGCAGTGTTCCAGGTCCAGTTGGCGCCGTTATAGGCTGCGCAGTCGGCCGTGGGAACGCCCTTGTCATCCATGGCGGGAGCGGTGAAGCCGCCCTTCAGGTAGTAGCCGCCGTAGAGGAAGCCGCTGTCCTTATACTCGCCGGCATGCGGATCGGTTTCGTCTCTCTTGGGTTCGGTGTAGTACCGGGTCAGGTCAAGTGTCTTGTTGGCTCTGGTGATCTGATAGGTCTCCACAGCGCCGCCCTTGATACCTGAGTGGTAAACCTTGAACTCGCCGCCCCAAACAGCGTAGAGGTCCTGATACGGATTATCCTCGTCTGCTGCCACAGCGGTAACCTTCTTCCACTCCAGCTCTTCTTCACCGGCTCTGAGGTTCATAGGAGCAATATCCCCACTGGGGGCATCGCCGGTAGTGTAGCTGAGAGTTGAGTCGTTGGTGAGATTGTCTTTGGGGAGCAGGGCCTCGTAGTGTCCGCCGTTCGTCTCACCCTCAACAGGGACCCACTTGAGGAACAGGTTCTCGTCGCTAAGATCCTTGTTGTTCAGAATGCCGGTGGCGTTGGGACCACTGGACTGGGACTTGTCGATCTTGCCCCAGCCAAGGAAGTTGTAGCCCTCCATCTTGAAGGTATCGGCAGGAGGAATCAGAATCGCTTTGTTGATCTGGACGTCCTGGCGATCGAAGCCCTTGCCCTTGCCCTCAACGAACGCGCCGTTCTCATAAGGCGTGTAAGGCATATCCTGGGTGCTGGGATTTGTGGCAGTGAGTATGTTCTCAGCATTGGGAATCTCGTTGCCTGCAGCGTCATACACGTTGGAGTACCAAGTGATATAGGTAGGCTCGGGAGCATCCTTGGGCTCATACACTGCACGAAGCTGGATCGCGTACTCATAGAGCTTATTGCCCGCCGGATCCGTGGCCTGCACATCACCATCCATGATGGGGGACTTGCGGGCATTCGCAACATGGACAACAAAGTTGTCTGCAGGATAGACGTGCTCTTCGGTGTCCTCAAACGCGGTGCCGTTCCACTTCTGTACGAGCCAGTAGCTGAACTGCAGCTCACGCTCGCCCTCTCCAACTGCAGGAGGAGTGCTGGCCTGCTGAGCGATCGCCTTGGAATTATCTTCATAGAGCATCGGGTCAACGATCTCTCCGCTGCCCTCGCCCACGTCATAGATGATGGCAATGCCTTCTGCGCCTTCCAGCTTTGCCTTCCACTTGGCATACAGATCAAGCTTGGCAGTGATCCAGAAACGATTCTTATCGTAATCCTTGTTGACGCCTTCGTCCTCCAGATAGCCCCACCTGTTGATCGGCTTATTGTCCTGATAGGGTTGACCTGTTGACGAATCGATCAAAGTGATCATCTCAGCATTATCCGTCTTATCAACGGTCATGTCATAAGGCGTGGTGACATTTCTGGGGCTGAGAGAGACAACGTCTGCGTTGAAGGGATGTTCGAACGCCTCGTCGGTATACCAGCCGACGAATTCATAGGTGTCACGGGTGCCTGTGGGCAAGCTCACAAATTCGCCGTTGGATTTACGGAAGTTCATCGCCTGATCGACTTCCTGGTTATTTTCATCTTTGCCCCAGCTCAGGGTCGGGTCGGCAGTAGCAGCCGAGTCGCCGGCATTCGGATGGAGGAAAACACGGAACTGGACGATCCGCCACTTGGCGTAGACGGTGATGCCGCCGTCCGGCATTCTGTTGAACTTTGCGGCGGTGCTGCAGGAGCTGTCCAGATACCAGCCTTCGAACACATAGCCGTATTTCGTCGGGGTTTTAGCCTTTGCGCCGCCCTGGTTGTAGGCCGTGATATCGGAGTCGTAGTACTCCAGATCGCTGTAGCCCATATCGCCCAAGCTGATTTCATCCGCGATCGGCTTATTGTCGCCATCGTAATAGCCGCCATCCATGTAGTGGATCTGATACTTATTACGGGAGTAATACATGTTGATGGTGCCATCAGCGGACGAATCATCCAGAGCTCTGCCGTTGCTGCCATACGCAGGATTGGAAGTGACTTTCGTGAAGCCCTTGAGGTCGATGAAGTCCTCGCTCTCCGTAACGTAGTTGTATCGGGCAACGCGAGAGGAGTATAGCTTATACCGCGTATTTTGGTAGGTAACGATATTGGTCGTATCGTCCGGGAGCGCCTCCACATAGTAGTTCATCGTCTTCAGGGGACGCTTGGTGCCGGGGTTCATATAGAAGGTCACGTTCTCCGCAGGCATAAGCTCCAGGGAGAGAAGCACAGCGGAAAACGAACTGCTTCCGACAGGTTCCCAACGCTGGCCGTCGTCATAGGTCATACTATTGGTGCCGACGATGGGGAACTCTGCAATGATATTTCCCTCATAGACAGCCGTGATGGTTTTCACCGTGGTCCTGTTGTTGGAGCGGTTGTAACGATGTGCCGTGTACGTATGAGAGGTGTAACCGTTGGCGTTCTTCGTATAATAGGTTACGGTTGCGTTGTTGTTGACGCTGTAGACGGGGCTGGGGCCTTCGCCGTAATTGCCTTCATCCGTTCCATAATAAGTATCCCTGGAATAATAGCCTTCGGGGAAATAATAATACGTATAATAATAGTTGCCTGTCCTGTAATACCCGCCCGGCCAGTACACATAAGTGCCGTTGTTGTTCTGGGTGTAGGTGTAATCCTGGAAGGTCAGAGTATACTTCGTGCGGTCATAATAGATGTTGACGATGGTGTTGCCTTCGGGAGCCACCTTATGATCATCGTCCTTGCTGTTGGCATAGGTGATCTCCTTCAGATGGAAGCCGGTAAACTGAATGTCCGTTCCTTTAGGACGACCCGTCACACGGGCGTAAGCACTATCCGAGCCGGGGGTGCCGGAGACAGAGACCGTAGTGATCGCCTGATTGGAATTGCCGGTCAGCTGGAAGCTTTCCTCAAAATCATATCCGTCGCCCGCTACATTCTGCTTCCAGATCACGACGGTATAGGGAGCCGTGGATTTCACCGTCCACTTGGCGTAGATAATGGTGTTCTTCTGCAGGATCGTGTAAAAGTCGAACTCATTGCCGTCCGTGCAGGCTTCATCCGTGTACCAGCCGCCGAAGGTATAGCCGTTGCGCTCCATGTTCGCGTCTTCCGCAAGCGTAGGCTTTTCAATGTGCTGGCCTGCCTTGACAAAGATAGGAGCGTTGTAAGTCGCGCCCTTGCCGTTCTCGTTGAAGATCAGCCAGGAACCCTTGGGCGTGCTGACGGAGAGCGTCAGGTCGCCGTTAATCTCAAGGATCGTGGTGTTCGGGAACAGCGTAGGATTCTCTTCGGTAGAGGCCTTGTAGGGCTTGGGGATCGTAGTCTCGCCATAGGTCGCAGAAAGGATGTGGTCCTTCTCGGAAGGATTGAAAATCATCCAGCCTTCGAAGTTCTCATCGTTCTCATCCGGCGTATACAGCATGTTGACTTCATACGCAACGCTGGCTTCGGTCAGCGTACGAAGGACCGCAAAAGAGCCCAGAGAGACGTCCGGATCCTGGCCGAGATAAGTCACGGTTGCCTTCTGGAACAGCATGGCGTAAACATTCAGAACCTGGCCCTCGGAGATTTCCTTGTCAAGCAGATATTCACGCAGATCCTCAACAGAATAGGACTTCGTCTTGCTGTTGTAGCTGGCGCCGTAGGGGATGGGAGCGGGATTCGGATCCTCCGTTGTCGGCTGAGGCTGAGGGTTGGCGTCCGCCGCGTCGATAGACCAGCCGCGGAACATATAGTTCTTTTCCACCGGGTCCTCGGGATCGAACTCCTCGCCGATACCGGGATCGTAAACGATCTTCTCCAGATCCTCAAGAGTATCGCTGTTCTTTACGTACACAGTAGCGACAATCTTGTTCTCGCCTTCCAGGTGCGGATTGATGAAGTTGACAGTCAGACGGGAGTTGTCGTCAATGCTGCCGTCGTCAACCACGACGTAGACAGAGAAGCTGTCCGCCTGGAAGGCGACCTCGTTGGTGCCCAGAGCGAAGGTCAGATCCTCCTCGGGGATCAGCTGCACGGTCTCGGGCTCCTCGGCGTCGTCCGGGAAGTGGATGACCTGCAGGTTGGTCTTGCCCTCCAGCTCGGGGGCGGAGATCTTCACGCGCACGGGCTCCTCCGGCTCGATCTCATCCTCGCCCAGCCAGAAGGAAATATCCATTGCCACCAGGATCCGGGGCGTGCCCTCGACCATGGCGTCCACCGCTTCCTGCAGATCCACCGCAGGGATGGCCTCCAGGCGAACTTCCGCCAGGGAAGGCAGAGAGCCCATGGGGGCTTCGATCGTTACCTGGACATTGTTCTCCTCGTCCAGGGCCTGGAAATAGTCGTACTCTTCAACATCCTCAACAGGACCGAAATCGGGGTCGCGGATCTCATCCTCCCCGATGTCGCGATCCCAGCCGCCGCCAAAGTCCCCCGGGCCCCAGGCGTAAGCCGGGGTGGCCACGGAGAGGAACATCACCAGCGTGAGGATCAGAGAGAGCAGTCTGGTCGTTCTCTTGCTCATGCTTGTTACCTCCTTAAATGGGCGCAAATCCGCACCCTTTACTTACGTTGAATCTCGTATGAATCAAGGGCCCGGGCTGCAAAAATTTCCTTGTGCGCGCAGTAATCCCTAAGCATATTCATACATGTAAAGTATGACACGTTTTGTCCAGAAAGTCAACAAGAACTTTCATGAAAAAATTGAATTATCAGCTAAGAACACAAGAGATTGTGGGACGAAAGCAGAATTTGTACATATTGACAACAACGGAAGTGCGGGGCAGGTTCCAGAGGGCTCCCGGGGAGCGTCGGCCCCCGGCTGAGGGCGCAGGTGCGACGAGCACAGGGTCCGGAGAGACACCATTTATCAGACGATGCGGCGCGGGTTTTGTTCCCGGAAAACGGGGAAATGCGGGGTATATCCCCCCGCCCCAGTGTGCGCACTGGGGCACCCCCCTTTAGGCAAGGGGGGCAAGGCGGCGGCGTGCGGCGGCGGGAGGGGCGGAGAGCAACCCCTCCGTCATCCTCCTCGCGGGAGATCGGCGGATGACACCCTCCGCCTTGCGGTGCCCGGAAAAATGATCGCGCATTCGCCTGCTCCATTTTTCCGACCGCTGCGGAAATTGCGGCTTCGCTTCCTCTGCCACTGGCAGCGCGAAGCCGCATTTCCCCTTGCACAGGGGAGGTTGGCGGGCCGCCGTGGGCGGAGGGACGTTCAGAGAGGGAGGCAAGGAGCGGCGGGAGTACCGGAATTCTCCGGGTTTTGGCTTGACTTTGCTGGATTGGAATGTTATACTCGCTATGTACGAAATTCCAAGAGAGTGTTCCGCGTTTTTTTGGTCAGTTTGCACGGAAAGTGCCGGTTTCCGGGCGATAAAACTGAATCTGGGTCGGTTGAAGGATACCGAGAGAGACCGCGCTGGCCGCGGCGCCGAAGGGGAATGCAAAAACTCTCAGGCAAAAGGATCGGATCCGGACGACACTTCGGAAAGTGCGGGCTCGCCCGCACACCAAAGGGGCAACCGGAGGCTTTTTCAGGCCGAAGGGAATCTCTCAGGTAAGGACGGAGGCAAAAAGACGAAGAGTCTTTTTGTCTCTTTTTCTTTGCCCTGGTAAAGAGAGCCGCAAAGCCTTCCCCTTGAGGGAAAGGTGCCCCAGTGCTCACACTGGGGCGGATAAGGTGTTCTATGAACAAGACAAACAATTCCCGGCTTCGCCCATATGCACAGAAGCTTCGACGAGAAATGACCAAGGAGGAACGTCACCTCTGGTATGTTTTTCTCCGTACGCTTCCCGTCAACTTCTATCGGCAAAAGGTTCTTGGCAGCTATATCGTAGATTTTTACTGTGCCAGCTCCAAACTTGTGATTGAGTTGGACGGATCTCAGCATTTTGAACTCGAAGGTATGGATGCAGACCGTATTCGTGACAACTATCTTTCCGGACTTGGTTTGCAAGTCCTACGATACTCCAATCTGGATGTGAATCTGCATTTCGACTCAGTCTGTGAAGATATTCTACATCACCTTACGTCAGAGGGAATCTGACACCTCATCCGTCACGGCGCTTGCGTGAGACGCGCCGTGCCACCTTCCCCTCAAGGGGAAGGCTTGATTTGTATGCAGCGGCGCGGCGCGCCGTGCAGATAGAACAGTGCAAAAAAATTTTTTTATAGGAGGAACCACCATGAATTACGGCCGCACCTACAACTTTTCCGCCGGCCCCGCGATGATGCCCGAGGCTGTCCTGGAGGAGATCCGGGACGAGATGATGAACTACCGCGGCAGCGGTATGTGCGTCATGGAGATGTCCCACCGCTCCAAGGTCTTCCAGCAGATCGCCGACGAGGCCGAGCAGGACCTGCGCGAGCTGATGCACATCCCCGACAACTACAAAGTGCTCTTCATTCAGGGCGGCGCTACCCTGCAGTTCGCCGCCATCCCCTGGAACCTGATGAAAAACGGCAAAGCCGTCTACATTGAGACCGGCGCCTGGTCCAAGAAGGCCATCACCGAGGCCAAGAAGTACGGCGAGGTCATCGTGGCCGCCAGCTCCAAGGACCGCAACTTCTCCTATATCCCCGACTGCTCCGATCTGGACATTCCCGAGGACGCCGACTACGTCTACATCTGCGAGAACGAGACCATCCACGGCCTGACCTACCAGCAGCTGCCCAACACCAAGGGCCACATCCTGGTGTCCGACCAGAGCTCCATGTTCCTCTCCAAGCCCTGCAACGTGGAAGACTACGGCCTGATCTACGCCGGCGTCCAGAAGAACGTGGGCCCCGCCGGCATGAGCGTCGTCATCATCCGCGAGGATCTGATCCGCGAGGATCTGGACCCGAAGATGCCCGTCTACATGCGCTATGACATCCAGGCCAAGAACGGCTCCATGTACAACACCCCCAACTGCTGGGCGATCTACTGCTGCGGCAAGGTCTTCAAGTACCTCAAGAGCATCGGCGGTCTGGAAGAGATGGCCCGCCGCAACGAGGACAAGGCCAAGGTCCTTTACGACTTCCTGGATTCCTCCAAGATGTTCCGCGGCACCGTGGACAAGGAGTTCCGCAGCCTGATGAAAGGCCACCAAGGCCGCCGGCTACGACAACCTGAAGGGCCACAAGAGCGTGGGCGGCCTGCGCGCCAGCATCTACAACGCCATGCCCAAGGAGGGCGTCGTCGCCCTGGTCGAGTTCCTGACCAAGTTCGAGGCCGAGCACAAGTAAGGCACTCCCCTGCTCAGCTTTCCCTTCAAGGTGAAGGCTATCGGCACCTCATCCGTCACGTCGCTTGCGTGAGACGCGCCGTGCCACCTTCCCCTCAAGGGGAAGGCTTGACGCGTAAATTGGGGCGGATGAGGCGTCAATTCCGCATTCCGCATTCCGCATTCCGAATTATAAATAGGAGGCTTTTATCATGCGTATTCTGGTTACCGACGGTATGGACAAGAAGGCCATGGCCACCCTGCGGGAAATGGGCCATGAGGTCGTGGAGCAGTTCTATGAGCCCGATCAGCTGGGCGCCGCGCTGAAGGACTTCGACGCCGTGGTCGTCCGTTCCAAGACCAAGGTCCGCGCCAATCATATCGACGAGGCCGCTCAGGGCAAGCTGAAGCTCATCATCCGCGGCGGCGTCGGCGTGGACAATATCGACGTCAAATATGCCGAAGAGAAGGGCATGACCGTGAAGAACACCCCCCGCGCTTCCTCCCGGAGCGTGGCCGAGCTGGCTCTGGCCCACATGCTCTCCTGCGCCCGCTTCGTCTCTCACGCCGGCTTCACCATGCGCAACGGCGCCTGGGAGAAAAAGACCTACGGCAAGGGCATGGAGATCGGCGGCAAGACCCTGGGCATCATCGGCTACGGCCGCATCGGCGGCTGCCTGGGTGAGATGTGCAAGGCCCTGGGCATGACCGTCATCGCCTACGGCGCCCACCACGAGCCGGGCACCACCACCAGGGACGGCGTCCCCTACGTCACCCTGGACGAGCTGCTGGAGCGCTCCGACTTCATCTCCGTCCACGCCCCCGCCGCCGAAGGGCCCATCATCAACGCGGAGACCATCGCCAAGATGAAGGACGGCGTGGTCATCATCAACACCTCCCGCGGCGCCAACCTGGACGAGGCCGCCCTGCTGGAGGCTCTGGATTCCGGCAAGGTCCGGGCCGCCGGTCTGGACGTATGGGCCGCTGAGCCCTCCCCCAACGCCGCGCTCTACGGCCACCCCCACGTCTCCTGCACGCCGCATATCGGCGCCCAGACCGCCGAGGCCCAGGCCCGCATCGGTCAGGAGATCGTGGAGATCATCAAGGACTTCACCAAGTAAGCCAAAAGCGGGAGATCGACCATGAACAAGAATATCTTTCAGCCTGCCGATATCCTGCTGCCCAAGGACGCCGATATGGAGAAGTGGGCCGTCATCGCCTGCGACCAGTTCACCTCCGACCAGGCCTACTGGGACCGTGTCCGGGCCAAGGCCGGGGACGCCCCCTCCACCATCAACCTGATCCTGCCCGAGGCCGAGCTGGGCTCTCCCCGGGAGGCTGAGGAGGTCGCCCAGATCAACCGCACCATGCAGGATTATATGGAACAGGGCGTGTTCGCCGTGTATCCCGACAGCTATGTCTATGTGGAGCGGACCCTGGAAAACGGCACGATCCGCAAGGGTCTGATCGGCAAGATCGACCTGGACGCCTATGATTACAATCCCGGCTCGGTTTCCGGCGTTCGCGCCACGGAGAAGACCGTGCCCGAGCGCATCCCGCCCCGGCAGCGGGTCCGGCGGGACGCTCCCATCGAGCTGCCCCACATCCTCATGCTCTGCGACGACCATGAAAAGAAGCTCATCGAGCCGGTTGCCGCCAAGAAGGACGGCATGAAAAAGCTCTACGACTTCGATCTCATGGAGGGCGGCGGCCGCATCCGCGGCTGGCTGGTGGCCGACGATGACGCCAGAGCCTTCGACGCCGCGCTGACCGATTACTGCGCCCATGTGGCCGAGAAGTACACGGGCCTGCCCGGCGTGCCCATGGTCTTCGCCGTGGGCGACGGGAACCACTCCCTGGCCACCGCGAAGAGCTGCTATGAGGAACTGAAGGCCGCCCATCCCGGCGAGGATCTGAGCAGGCATCCCGCCCGTTACGCCCTGGTGGAGCTGGAAAACATCCACGACGAGGCCCAGGTTTTTGAGCCCATCCACCGGGTCGTGGTGAACACCGAGCCCGAGAAGCTGCTGGCCGCGCTGCAGGACTACTGCGCCCCCGGCGGCTATCCCGTCCAGTGGTACAGCGGGGACAGGACCGGCACGGTCACCTTGGATCCGGCCAGGAGCGAGCTGCCCGTGGGCGTGCTCCAGGCTTTCCTGGACAAATACCTGAAAGAGGACAAGCAGCCCGGCGAGATCGACTATATCCATGACGACGACGCCCTCATTGCCCTGGCGAAGCAGGACAAAGCCATCGGCTTCCTGCTGCCAGCCATGGAGAAGAGCTCCCTCTTCCGCGGCGTTATCCGGGACGGGGCCCTGCCCAGAAAGACCTTCTCCATGGGCCACAGCCGGGAGAAGCGCTATTACCTGGAAGGCCGCAAGATCCGCTGAACAAGGCAGAAATAATGCAAGACTCCCGCACCTTCGGGTGCGGGAGTTTTTATGCGTTGTTGAGAGCAGTTTTTGTCATCTTGAGCGAAGGCGAAGCCGTAGTCGAAAGATCCTTCGTGAAGAGAATATGTACTCCGCTCAGGATGACAGCTGAGAGGGACGGCGGGCGGCGACCTGAAGCGCCCCGGACAGACGGCAAGGCGCGGACGGCGGGTACACCTCATCCGTCACGGCGCTTGCGTGAGACGCGCCGCGACACCTTCCCCTCAAGGGGAAGGCAGCGGGTCGCCGAGGGCGTCGACCCCTACGTTGTAATACGCATTTTGGCACGGGACGACGGGCGCTGGGAAGAGGGGCGCGTAGGGAGCGATCCCCTGATCGCTCCGCAGACAACGCGTTACCGCGTATATATCGGGTGCGTCGTCGCCCCAACGGGTAAAAGAAAACGCCGGGCAATGCCCGTCGCTGCTGTTTTTATGAAGTTTCCAGTCATTTGACAGAAAAAAACTAAAACATGAAAAAGAGGATGTGAAATCAACTTTCACATCCTCTTTTTATTTTGGTAGATTACTCGTTGATGGCGATGACAACACCGGAGCCAACGGTACGGCCGCCCTCGCGGATAGCGAAGCGCAGGCCCTTCTCAATGGCGATGGGGGTGATCAGCTCCACGTCCATGTCGACGTTGTCGCCGGGCATGCACATCTCAGTGCCTTCGGGCAGGGAGATGACGCCGGTCACGTCGGTGGTACGGAAGTAGAACTGGGGACGGTAGTTGTTGAAGAACGGGGTGTGACGGCCGCCCTCTTCCTTGGTCAGAACGTAAACCTGACCCTTGAACTTGGTGTGGGGGTGAATGCTCTTGGGAGCAGCCAGAACCTGGCCGCGCTCCACGGACTTCTTGTCGATGCCGCGCAGCAGGCAGCCCACGTTGTCGCCGGCCTCGGCGTACTCGAGGGTCTTGTGGAACATCTCGGTGCCGGTAACGGTGGTCTCGGTGGACTCGTCCTTCAGG
>CACYLY010000050.1 GCA_902775355.1 Oscillospiraceae bacterium | reverse complement strand
TCTGGCTGGGCTGCCATGTCAGCATCAACGCGGACAATACTTACACCGTCTCCTACGACTACAATGAAGAGAACGCGGGCATCGTCTCCGACAGCGGCAGCTGGGAGCGCCTTTCCGATACCGAGCTGAAGCTCGTCTCCGAAAGCGGCGCGGAGATCCCCGTGATCCTGGCGGAGGGCAAGTGGAGCTGCGAGGTAACCGAGCCCAACACCGGCACCGTCTGCCATCCCAGCATCGAAGCCGGCGGCAGCGCGGCCGCGGCGCCCGCCCAGCCCGAGACCGTGACCTACCTGATCGTCTACACCGATGCGGAAGGCACCGTGTACGGTACGGTCGAAACCACCGACGCCAGCGTGGTGCCCGAGACGGAGATCCCCACGAAGGAGGGTTATGTCTTCGCCGGCTGGCAGACCCGCCCCGAGGTCACCAAGGAGGATCTGGTCTACGGCGTATCCCCCTACGAGGTGCCCACCGGCGCCAGCAGCCTTTACGGCGGCGCGGGCACGGCCATCACGGATCTGGAGAGCCTGAGCGGCAACATGCTCCTGCTCTACGCCCGCTGGGTGGAGCCCACCGAGATCCGCAACGCGGAAGAGCTGAAGGCCATGGCCGAGGACCTCTGCGGCTGGTATGTGCTGGCTGAGGACATTGACCTCTCCGGCGAGAACTGGACGCCCATCGGCATCTACTTCTCCAACTACGAGACGGTCAGCGCCCCCTACTGGACCTACGCCTTCCGGGGCAGCTTCGACGGCGCGGGCCACAGCATCAAGGGCCTGACCATCGACGTGGACGGCTGCCAGTCCCGCTTCGCGGATCGTGACAGCAGCATCGCCGTCTGGCGCAACGACGGCGAGGATCTGGGCAGCGACGTGGCCTTCTTCGGCTCCACGGCCAAGGCCGATATCCATGACGTGATCTTTGAGGACGCGGTGATCAGCGTCCGCTCCGACAACGACGCCACGCCCTATGTGGCCGTGGTCAACGGCTTCGACCTGGGCAGTACCATGCGCAACGTCACGGTCCGGGGCGCTGCGGTCACCGTCACCGCCAACGACGCCAACATGGAGGCCCGTCAGGGCACCTGGGCCGCCGTCTCCGCCTTCTGCGCCGGCGGCTGGAGCACCACCATCGAAAACTGCTCCGTGGAAGACTCCGCCGTCACCTTGAACGGCATGCTGACCAAGGCCCACGGTGCGGAGTACTACCTGGGCGCCATGCTGGGCGAGGGCTACGCCTTCATGGACGGCAACAGCGCCAGGGCCGAGATCAAGGCGGACATTGAGGACGCCTGCGAATCCGAGACCGACGCTGAGCTGGTGGTCAACGTGGGCGGCATGGGCGGCACCAACACCACCCAGACCAAAGGCAATTACGACACGGTCATCGACCTGCGCATCGTCAAGCCCGTCGGCCAGACCACCCTCTCCGTGGGCGGCCTCACCGGCTCCCAGCGCTACCAGATCGCCGAGGACAACGACATCAAGGCGGTCATCACGTCTGATCTGAGCCTGGACGAGGAAAACAGCCAGGTCTATGTGGGCAAGGTCATCGGCAGCACCAACGTGCCCTACTGCATCGTGCAGCTGATCTTCGCCGACCCCGGCGAGATCGCCTACTCCGGCTGCCGGAACAACCGCGCCGAAGTGACGGTTAACGGCGAGGAAGTGGCCCCGGAGAAGGGCCAGGCCCTCACCGTGGGCGGCGAGAAGCTGCTGTACATCGCCAACGGCGACGTGACCGACGAGGAAACCGGCGAGACCTACGTCAGCAACATCGACGCCGTCATCGCCGAGTTCGGCTCCGCCGTGCCCGCCTCCTTCCTGCAGAAGGCCGCCATCGTGCTGGTGGACGGCTGAAAAGCGGAGAGCCCGGCGCGCGGGTTCGCGGGAAGCGCCGGGAAGCCCTTGAACAAATGAGAAAAATGGAGTATGATTTCTCTGCAAATCATGCTCCTTTTTTCAGTTGGGAGGGATGGATTTTGAACCAAGCGCTGCTGCAGAAGCTCTCCGCCGTCACGGAGGAGGAAAAGCGGCTCCTGGCGGGGGAGACGCAGATCGACCGGAGCATCTATATGGACGGCAGCCGGGACGTGATCTCCGGCGACAAGCTGCTGCCCTCCGGGCGGATCATCACCGTCCGGCCCCACACCCGCTTCGTGGCCTTCCCCGAGCACAGCCACGACTATGTGGAGATGGTCTACATGTGCGCCGGCCAGACCCGGCACGTGGTCAACGGCACGGAGCTGACCCTGCGCGCCGGGGAGCTGCTGATGCTGGGCCAGCACGCCCGCCAGTCCATCGCCCCGGCGGGGGAGGGGGACGTGGCGGTGAACTTCATCGTCCGCCCGGCCTTCTTCTCCGGCACCCTGCCCTTTCTGGGGGAGGAGGAGACGCCCCTGCGCCGCTTCGTGGTCAGCTGCCTCACCGGCGAGAACGAGGCCGGTTACCTGCTCTTTCATGTGGCGGAGATCCTGCCCATCCAGAACCTGATCGAAAACCTGGTCTACACTCTCACCGAGCAGATCCCCAACCGCCGGGGCATCCTGCAGAGCACCATGGGCCTGCTCTTCGCCCAGCTGCTCAACCACACGGACGCCCTGCAGTTCGAGTCCCGGGAGCAGAACGCCCTGCTCTCCGTGCTGCGATACATCGAGGAGCATTACGCCGACGGGAGCCTGGGCGAGATCGCGGCCCGGCTGCACTACGACCTGCCCTACCTCTCCCGGCTGATCCGGCAGGGCACCGGCAGGAACTACACGGAGCTGCTGCAGGAAAAGCGCCTGAGTCAGGCGGCCTGGCTGCTGCGCAACACCAGGCGGAAGGTGGACGAGATCTCCCTCTCCGTGGGCTACGAAAACGTCAGCTATTTCCACCGGCTCTTCGCCGGGCGCTTCGGCTGCTCCCCCAAGAAATACCGGGACGCCTGACTGCAAATAAGGACACTTTTTTGGCTAAGTCCCGACATGGCAGAATCCCCCTTTTTCCGTTACAATGGGTGCAACGGACAAAGGGGGATTCTGCTGTGAAGATTTACCTTGCCATCGATATCGGCGCCTCCTCCGGCCGGCACATCGCGGGCTGGATGGAAAAGGGCGAAATCAAAACCGAAGAGCTCTACCGCTTCCCCAACGGCGTGACCGAGCGGGACGGACACCTGACCTGGGATATCGACGCGCTGCTTTTCCACGTGAAGCGGGGCATCGCGCTCGCAAAGGAGAAGTACCTGCGGATCGAGAGCCTTTCCGTCGACACCTGGGGCGTGGATTACGTGCTCATGAAGGGCGACGAGGAAGTCCGCCCCTGCTACGCCTACCGGGACGGCCGCACCGAGGCCGGCATCCCCAAGGTCCACGAGAAGCTCCCGTTTTCCGAGCTCTACCGCCGCACCGGCATCCAGTTCCAGCCCTTCAACACGGTCTATCAGCTCTGCGCGGACAAAGAAGCCGGACGGCTGGAGGGGGTCACGGACTTTCTGATGATCCCGGAATACCTGATGTACAAGCTCTGCGGCGTCAAGTCCCATGAGTATACCAACGCCACCACCGGCGGCATGGTTTCCGCCGAGACGGGCGAATATGACCCCGCCATTATCGAAGCCCTGGGCCTGCCGAAGCAGCTCTTCTGCAAGCTGCAGCAGCCGGGGACGGTCATCGGCGAATACGAGGGGATCCAGGTCGTCCTCTGCGCCACCCACGACACGGGCAGCGCCGTGGAGGGCATCCCCATGGACGAGGATGCGCCCTATATCTCCTCCGGCACCTGGAGCCTGCTGGGCGTCAAGACAGCGAAGCCCATCACCAACGAGGCGTCCATGCTGGCCAACTGGTCCAACGAGGGCGGCGTGGGCTACAACCGCTACCAGAAGAACATCATGGGTATGTGGCTGGTGAACCGCCTGCGCGCGGAGCTCTGCCCGGACAAGGCCTGGGGCGAGATCACCGCCGAGGCCCAGGCGAGCCCCTTTGAGGAGACGGTGGACGCCAACGCCCCCTGCTTCCTGGCCCCGGAGAGCATGAAGGCCGCCTTCGACGCGGCGCTCCCGGTGAAGCCCCGGACCGTGGGGGATTATTTCCGCTGCGCCTACCGCAGCCTGGCGCTGAGCTACATGAACGCCATCCAGGAGCTGCAGCACAACACCGGCAGGCATTATGACCGCATCTACATCGTGGGTGGCGGCGCGAAGAACGCCTTCCTCAACGAGCTGACCGAGAAAGCCACCGGCAAGACCGTGATCGCCCTGCCCATCGAGGCCACGGCCATCGGAAATCTGAAGATCCAGATGAATGTGAAATAAACAGGAGGTTCCGCTATGTTAGTCAACACCAAAGCCCGCATCGGCGTGTTCTCCATTGCGCTGGGCGCCTATCTGCCCCAGTTCCCGTCTCTCGTGCCGGAATTCGAGAGCCAGTATACCGACTTCAAAAAGCGCATCCCCGACACCGTCGAGCTCGTTGACGGCGGACTCGTCACCACGAAGGAGCTGGCCATGGCCGCGGGGGACAAGTTCCGCGCCGCGGACGTGGACCTGGTCATCCTCCAGCTGCTGACCTATGCCACCAGCTACAACATGCTCCCGGCCGTCCGCGACCTGGACGTGCCCGTGGTGCTGGTGAATCTCCAGAAGAAGCTGGCCCCGGACTACGCCAACACGGACACCGCCACCTGGCTGGGCGAGCTCTACGCCTGCGGCGCCGTGGGCGAGATGGTGGCCGACCTGGAGCGGGCGGGCAAGCGCCACGCCGTCATTACCGGCGTCGTCGAGGGCGGCGACCCGGAGGTGGACGCGGAGATCGCCGACTGGTGCCGCGCCGCCCAGGTGCGCCGGAGATTCCGGGACACGAACCTGGCCCAGATCGGCCGGCCCTATCCCGGCATGATGGACCTGTACATCGACGAGACCAATCTCTATCACCGGATGTGGCTCTACACCAAGCAGTTCGACTGGGAGAAGATGTGGGCCATCGCCGACGACATCACCGATGAGGAGGCCATCCGCGCCAAGGCCCGGGACATCCTCGACACCTTTGAGATCGAGGGCGGCGGCAGCGTCGAAAAGGTCTGGGACATGGCGAAGTACGTGGTGGCCTTTGAGCGCTGGGTCAAGGAAGAGCAGCTGGGCTTTGTGGCCTCTCATTACGACGGCTTTGCCCGGGGCGTGGCCGGCAAGCTGGACTCCATGCTGATCCCGGCCTTCTCCATGCTCATCAAGCAGGGCACCGCCTGCGCCGTGGAGGGCGACATCAAGGTCGCCATGGCCATGTCCATTCTCAAGACCATCTCCGGCATGGGCCAGCTTTCGGAGATGTACTCCATCGACTTCCCGGCGGATATCTGCATCATCGGCCACAGCGGCAGCGGAGACGCGGACTTCTCGCTGGAGCGCAAGCCCACCATGAAGATCGTCCCCGTCTTCCACGGCAAGACCGGCGGCGGCTATCTGACCCAGTTCTATCCCGCGCCCGGCCCCGTCACCTATCTGGGCATCACCCAGGACAGGGACGGACACTTCAAGTTCGTCGTGGCCGAGGGCGTCAACGAGCCCGGCCCCATCTTCACCTTCGGCGACACCAACATGCGCACCCGCTTCAGCTGCGGCGCCCGGGACTTCTGCAACCGCTGGAGCGAGGCGGGCCCCACCCACCACATGGCCGCCGCCACCGGCCGCTGGATCGACACCGTCCTGAAGGTCGCCAAGATCTTCAACGTCCCGGTGGACGTGATCACGAGATAATACTTGCTTCCCCCTCCGGGGGAAGTGGCCGAAGGCCGATAGGGGGCTTGCCGTTGACGGACACCCCTTCAGTCGGCTGCGCCGACAGCTCCCCCGGAGGGGGAGCCAAAGATGAAAGGAGATTTAAAATGAAGGTATTGGACGCTGAATTTGTCAAAGGCTTTATCCGCATGGCCGACGACGGCTGGCTGCAGGGCTGGCACGAGCGCAACGGCGGCAATCTGAGCTACCGCATCAAGCCCGAGGAGGTCGAATCCGTCCGGGAGGACCTGAGCCTGGGCCAGTGGAAGCCCATCGGCACCTCCGTGCCCAAGCTGGCGGGCGAATACTTCCTGGTCACCGGCTCCGGCAAGTACTTCCGCAACGTGAGCATCAAGCCCGAGGACAGCTTCTGCATCATCGAGCTGGACGACAAGGGCGAGAACTACCGCATCTGCTGGGGTCTCACGAGCGGCGGCCGCCCCACCAGCGAGCTGCCCAGCCACCTGATGAACCATGAGGTCAAGATGATCGCCTCCGGCGGGAAGCACCGGGTGATCTACCACGCCCACCCGGCCAACACCATCGCCCTGACCTTCGTCCTGCCCCTCACCGACGAGGCCTTTACCCGGGAGCTCTGGGAGATGGCCACCGAGTGCCCGGTGGTGTTCCCCGACGGCGTGGGCGTCGTTCCCTGGATGGTCCCCGGCGGCCGGGATATCGCCGTGGCCACCTCGGAGCTCATGAAGAAGTACGACGTGGCCATCTGGGCCCATCACGGCATGTTCTGTTCCGGCGAGGACTTCGATCTGACCTTCGGCCTGATGCACACGGTGGAAAAGTCCGCCGAGATCCTGGTCAAGGTCCGCTCCATGGCCCAGCAGAAGCTTCAGACCATCACGCCCGATGATTTCCGCCGTCTGGCGAAGGACTTCGGCGTGAGCCTGCCCGAGCAGTTCCTCTTCGAGAAAAACTAAACAATAAACACACAAGGCAGTCCGGATCGACGGACTGCCTTGTTTTTTCAGCCAGAAGGTTTACATAACAAATACTTGCTCAGCGGTTCACGGCTTCCACAAAGCGCAGGAAGGCAGCCTTGCCGGCCTGGTCCCGCTTGTAGACCCCGGCGTCGGTGAGCACCTGCATGAACACCGCGCCCACCTCCTGCCGCAGGATCCCCGCGGCGTTTTCCTCGGTGAAGACATGGCGGCGCTGCAGCTCCTCCGCCCAGTCGGCGTGAGAAGCGGTGAGGGGGTTTTCGCGCAGGTCCTCGCCCGCCAGGATGGCCCGACGCAGCTCCTCCAGCTCGGTTTTCAGGCGGCTGGGCAGCACGGCCAGACCCATGACCTCGATGAGGCCGATGTTTTCCTTCTTGATGTGGTGCAGGTTCTGGTGGGGGTGATAGAGGCCCAGGGGGTACTCCTCGGTGGTCAGGTTGTTGCGCAGCACCAGGTCGAGCTGGTAATTCTCGCCCCGGCGGCGGGCAATGGGGGTGATGGTGTTGTGGGGCTCGCCCCCGGTTTCGGCGAAGATCAGGGCCGCCTCGTCGCTGTAGCCCCGCCAGCAGCCCAGGATCCGGTCTGCCAGGTCGGCCAGGCGGAAGCGATCCGGCCCGGTGAGGCGGATCACGGACATGGGCCACTTGACCAGGCCGGCCTCCACGTCCTCATAGCCCCGGAAGACCACCGGCGTCTCCACCGGGGCCTTGGCCATGGCGAACTCGTAGTGCCCGCCCTGGAAATGGTCGTGGCTCAGGATGGAGCCGCCCACGATGGGCAGGTCCGCGTTGGAGCCCACAAAGTAGTGGGGGAACTGGGTCACGAAGTCGAAGAGCTTCAGGAAAGCCGCCTTGTCGATCTTCATCGGCGTATGCTCGGCGTTGAAGACGATGCAGTGCTCGTTGTAGTACACATAGGGAGAATGATGATCCGGTGGTTCTGCCGGGCCGGGTGGTTCATGCGCCCGGCGTAGCCCTCGTTCTCGGCGCAGAGCTGGCACTTGGGGTAGCCGGACTGGGGGGCCAGCTTGGCCGCGGCGATGGCCCGGGGATCCTTCTCCGGCTTGGAGAGGTTCACGGTGATGTCCAGGTCCCCGTACTCGCAGGGATAGACCCACTTCAGGTCCTTCTGGATCCGGTCCCGCCGGATGTAGTTGGAGTCGCAGCTGAAGCGGTAGTACCAGTCTGTGGCGGCCTCGGGATAGTCCGCCCGCAGGCCCTCGAAGACGGCCCGCACCTCGTGGGGCGGGGGCAGGATCGCGCCCATGAGCTTCGTGTCGAAGAGATCCCGGGCGGTGATATTGTCGTCCACCAGGCCCCGGCGGACCGCGTCGTCGGTGAGCTTGTCCAGAATCTCCGCCAGCTCAGCCTCCACGGGCTCGCCCTCGGCCTCGTCCAGACCCAGGACCTCAAGCAGGCGGTTGTAGGCCCAGATCTCGTCTCCCTCCTGGATCAGGCCCCGCTCCAGGGCGTAATTCACCAGCGCGTCGATATAGCCTTTCATGCTTTGACCTCCTCCAGCAATACGCCGCCCTGGGGGCGGATGGACAGGACCTGGCAGCTGCCCTTGCCCAGCACGGCCTCCATGCCGTCCCGGAACGCGTCCAGCAAATCCAGGGGCACAAAGGCCTGGATGGTGCCGGCAAAGCCGCCGCCGTGGACCCGGCAGGCGCCCCGGCCCTTCAGAAGGCGGGCGGCCAGGGCCAGGCTCAGGGCCAGCTCCTGGTGGCGGGTGGAGCCGGTGGGCACCACGTTCTGCAGGTACAGCCAGCTGGAGCGGCCGGACTCGTTCACCAGCTCCAGGAAGCGGGCGAAGTCCCCGGCCTTCAGGGCCTCCACCTGCTGCCCCACCCGGCGGTTGTCGTCAAAAATATGCATGGCCCGCAGCGCGGCCCGGTCGCCGGCGGCGGCGCGGACCTGGGGCAGACGGGCGAGGAATTCCGCCTCGTCCACCTCCCGGAGATGCTCCTTGCCGAAGACGCGGCAGACCTCGCGCATTTCCCGGGGGATGGCGGCGTACTCGTCGGTCAGGTCGGCGTGGTCGGCCCCGGAATTCACGATGCACAGCGCGTGACCGCAAGCGGCGAAGTCGAAGGCCAGAGGCTCCACCACCGGGTGGGCCTGATCGGCAAAGTCGATGGTCACGATGCCGCCCACGGAGGAGGCCATCTGGTCCATCAGGCCGCAGGGCTTGCCGAAGTAGACGTTCTCCGCATACTGGCCGATCTGGGCGATGCGCACGGCGTCCAGCCCGCAGCCGTCCAGCCGGTTGATGATCGTGCCGATCAGCACCTCGAAGGCGGCGGAGGAGGACAGGCCGCTGCCGGGCAGGACCCGGGAACTGACGCAGGCGTCAAAGCCGGAGACCCTGTGCCCCTCGGCGGCGATGGCGGCGGCCACGCCCCGGATCAGGCTGAGCGTCGTGCCGAATTCCTCCGGCCGGACCTCCAGCTCGTCCAGAGAGACGGTGCAGAGGGGATAGCCCTGGCTGAGGACGCGGATCAGCCGCTCCCCGTTGGGGGCCACGGCCGCCACCGTGTCCACGCTGACGGCGCCGGCCAGCACCCGGCCCAGCTGGTGGTCCGTATGGTTGCCGCCCAGCTCCGTGCGGCCGGGGGCGGAGAAGAGAAAGGCCGCCTCGCGGCCGAAGGTGACTTGGAACTGCTGCTTGAGTGTTTCGTACATTTCATGGTCCTCCCGGACATTATAGTTCACAATAAATCTATCATATTCCGGGAGCCAGGTCAACCGGAAAACGGGGAAAGCGGCGGCTTGACCGAAGGCCCCGGCTCTGCTATAATAATTTAGATAAAATGGGAAAGTATCGGGAAAGCAAACACGGGGGCAGAACGCATGAAGATTCTGAACAACTGGAAGCGCTTGCTCCTCCTGGGTCTGGGAGCGCTGCTGCTGATCGGCATCCTGGTGGTGGGGCTCCAGAACGCAGCCAGCAAACGGGAGCGGGCGGAGATCCTGGAGCGGGCCGCCCCGCTGGAGAGACAGCGGGACGCGCTGGTGGACCGGCGGGACCGCCTGCAGCGGGAGCACTACGAGAGGATCCAGGGCAAGGCCACGGAACAGATCCTCTTCCTGGAGCTGGACCCCCTGCTGGTGAGCGAGGTGTTCCCCCTTATGCAGGAATGGGAGATCCCCGGCGTGCTGGGCTTGAGCGAGGGCAATTTCCCCGACGATCCCGGGAGGATCAGCCGGGCGGAGTATGACAGCCTCCTGGCCGCGGGCTGGGAGACCTGCCTGGTCTGCGAGGGCGCGGAGGATTTCGCCGCCTGGGACCGGGCGATGACCGAGCGGCTGGCGCAGGCGGGCATCGATAAGCCCCGGGCCGTCTATTTTGGGGAGGACGCCTTCCGGGCGGACTGGCAGGAGCAGATCGCCGCCTGCGGCTACACCGTGGCGGTCCATCACGGCGAGGACGGCCTGAGCCTGATCGGCAAGGGCGCGGAGGGCGCGCTCTGGCTCAGCGGCGCCCACCCCTGGAACTATGTGGGCGTCAGCGAGGAGATCGCCTCTCTGGTGGAACAGCACGGCCAGAACTGCTTCACGCTGCGCTTTTCCGAGGGGAGGGAGCACTACGCCGCCGAGAGCTTCCGGCGGATGCTGGAATTCGTGAAGCCCTATCTGGACGAGGATTCGCTGATGATCACCGGCTTTCTGAAAGCCAGGGATCTGCACGACCCGGAGAAAAACGGCGCCAACGCCGCCACGGAGCAGTGGAAACGGGAGGACGAGGAGCTGGCGCGGCAGATCCGGGAGCTGAACAGGCAGATCGACGGCATTTACAAGGAATGGAGCGCGGGAAACGATGACTGAGTTTACGGTGAAGCTGGCGGAGGTCCCGGTACGGATCCGGGCGATCCACCCGCAGATGCGGGACTTCCTGCGGGACTATCTCTCGGAGGAGGAGCCGCGGTTCGCCGTCGCCATGGAAGCGGCGGACATTGACCGGGAGCGGGTCCTGGGCGCGGAAAACCGGGCGGCGGAGGGCCTGCCCCCGCTGGACTGCTCGGCCGCCTATCTGGAGACCCTGGCCATTTACCGGAAGCTGGCGGAGCGGATGACGGCCTTTGATGTGCTGCTGTTCCACGGCTCCGTGCTGGCCCTGGACGGGCGGGCCTATCTCTTCACCGCCAGAAGCGGCACCGGCAAGAGCACCCACGCCCGACTCTGGCGGGAGGTCTTTGGGGAGCGGGTCGTGATGATCAACGACGACAAGCCCCTGCTCCGGGTGGAGAAGGACCGGGTGCTGGCCTGCGGCACGCCCTGGAACGGCAAGCACCACCTGGGCGGGAACCTGTCCGCCCCGCTGAAGGCCCTGTGCGTCCTGACCCGGGACAAAACCAATCACATCGAGCCGCTCACGCCGGAGGAGGCCTTCCCCATGCTGGTGCAGCAGTGCTACCGGCCGGAATCGGGGGAGGGCCTGCTGCGGGTGCTGGAGCTGCTGGAGCGGCTGAGCAAAAACGTGAAGCTGTACCGCCTGGGCTGCAATATGGAGCCCGAGGCGGCGAAAATCGCCTATCAAGGAATGCAGGAGGAAGCATAACATGAAGCTGAAAACCGGATTCATCACCCATCAGGTGGGCAAGGAGCAGATGATGGTGGCCGCCGGCCCCGCCGCCAAGGTCTTCCACGGCCTGGTGCGCTCCAACGAGACCGCCGCCTTTATCGTCAACTGCCTGAAAAAGGAGACCACCGAGGAGGCCATCGTGGACGCCATGCTGGAGCAGTACGAGGCCCCCCGGGAGACCGTGGCGGCGGACGTGCACCGGGTGGTGGAGAAGCTGCGGGAGATCGGAGCGCTGCAATGAGCTCCTTCGAGGAAGAGCTGGAGCGCAGCGGCAGCCTGGTTTTTACCAACAAGGGCAAGAGCATGCTGCCCCTGCTGCGGCAGAACCGAGACCTGATGGTCATCGAAAAAAAGGGCCCGGACCGCTGCAAAAAGTACGACGCCGTCCTCTTCAAGCGGGGAGGCAAGTATGTGCTGCACCGGATCCTGAAGGTCCGGGAGCGGGATTACTACATCGTGGGGGACAACTGCCGCAAAGGCGAGTATGTCCGGGACGAGCAGATCCTGGGCGTGCTGAAGCAGGTGGTGCGGGACGGGAAGACCGTCGAGGTGGACGACCCGGCCTATCAGCGCTACGTCCACCTCTGGTGCGATCTGTTCCCCCTGCGGGCGGGCCTGTTCTTCATCCGGGACGGCGTCCGCTTCACGGGAAGAAAGCTGAAAAAGCTGCTGAAATAAGCGGTGTTGCGTGTCATCCTTTGTTTGGATAGGGTGAGCCGATGAAAAAACAAAGATCCCCCCTGCTCTGGATCCTGGAGACCATGGGGAGAGTGAAAATCTATGTGGGCGTCCAGGTGCTGCTCCAGTTCCTGCTGGGCGGCAGCAGCGTGCTGTACGCGCTGCTGCTGCGGGGCATCATCGACGCGGCGGTGGCCGGCAGCCGGGAGGACATGCTCCGCAGTATCTTCTGGCTGGTAGGTCTTGTGCTGGCTCAGATCCTGCTGCGGGCGCTGAACCGCTTCCTGCAGGAGTTTTCCGCCTCCGACATGGAAAACCGCTTCAAGAAGCGGCTGTTCGCCTGCCTGCTGCGCAAGGACTACGCCTCGGTGACCGCCGTCCACTCCGGCGAGTGGATGAATCGCCTCACCAGCGATACCCGGGTGGTCACCAAGACCGTCACCAATCTGCTGCCGAACCTGGTGGGCATGCTGGTGCGCCTGGTGGGCGCCCTGGTGGCCATCATCGCCCTGGAGCCGATCTTCGCCGCCGTGCTGATCCCCGGTGGTCTGCTGCTCATGCTGCTGACCTACTCCTTCCGCAAGGTCCTCAAGGCCATGCACAAGCGGATCCAGGAGGCCGACGGCAAGGTGCGCATCTTCATGCAGGAGCATCTGGGCAGCCTTCTGGTGGTGCGCAGCTTCGGCGCGGAAAAACGCACCGAGGAGCTGGCCGGCGAGCGCATGACCGCCCACCGCCGGGCCAGGATGCGCCGCAGCAACGTGGGCAACGCCTGCGCCATGGGCATGGGCCTGGTCATCCAGTGCGTCTATGTGGGCTCGGCCATCTACTGCTCCTTCGGCATCCTGCACCATACGATCTCCTACGGTACGCTCCTGGCCATCCTCCAGCTGGTGGGTCAGATCCAGTCTCCCTTCGCGGGCCTGTCCGGCATGGTGACGGAGTATTACGCCATGCTGGCCAGCGCAGAGCGGCTCATGGAGGCGGAAAACTTCCCCGACGAGGAGGGGAGCCCCCGGCCCGAGGCGGAGATCCGCAGCTTCTACGAGCGGGATTTCACGGAGCTGGGCCTGGAGGACGCCTGCTTTACCTATCAGCCGCCCACCCGGGAGGAGGAAACGCCCATGCCCGTGGTGCTGGAAAAGCTGTCCCTGCGGATCCGCAAGGGCGAGTATGTGGCCTTTACCGGGCACTCCGGCAGCGGCAAGAGCACGGTGCTGAAGCTTTTGATGAGCATCTATCCCCTGGACAGCGGCAGCCGCTACCTGGCCTCCCGGGAAGGGCGGCAGGAGCTGGACGCCTCCTGGCGGGGCCTCTTCGCCTACGTGCCCCAGGGCAACCACCTGGTCAGCGGCAGCATCCGGGAGGTGGTCGCCTTCGGGGACGAGGAGGCCATGCGGCGGGAGGACGAGCTGTGGCGGGCTCTGCGCATCGCCTGCGCGGAGGACTTCGTCGCCGCCCTGGAGAAGGGCCTGGATTCCCCTCTGGGCGAGGGAGGCTCCGGCCTCTCCGAGGGGCAGATGCAGCGCGTCGCCATCGCTCGGGCCATCTTTTCCGGCCGGCCCATCCTGCTGCTGGACGAGGCCACCAGCTCCCTGGACGCCGAGACGGAAAAGCGCCTGCTGGAAAACCTGCGGGCCATGACCGACCAGACCGTGGTCATCGTTACCCACCGCCCCGCCGCCCTGGCCATCTGCGACAAGCGGATCGAGCTGGCGGGGGAGTAGGGGTTAGTGACTAGTGGTTAGTTAGGAGTTAGGAGTTTGCAGAAAGGAAACGGATCCCCCGGAGCAATCCGGGGGATCCGTTTTTTGGAAGGCGATATCAGATCAGAGGTTGTAGTACTTCTCGAACTCGGCGGGGTGGGGGATCTGGCTGAGCTCCCGGCATTCGGCCCGCTTGCGGGCAATGAAGCCCTGCAGCAGCTCCTCGGGGAAGACGCCGCCGGCGGTGAGATAGTCGTGATCCTGCTCCAGCGCGTCCAGCGCCTGCTCCAGGGAGGTGGGCAGGTGGTGGAGCTTTTTCTTCTCCTCCTCCGGCAGGTGGAAGAGGTTCATGTCGTAGGGGCCCCAGCCCTTCTCGTGGGGGTCGATCTGCTTCTGGATGCCGTCCAGACCCGCCATCAGGATGGCGGCGTAGCAGAAATAGGGGTTGCAGGTGGCGTCCGGGTTCCGCAGCTCGAAGCGGCGGAGCTTGGGGCTCTTGGCGTAGGCCGGGATGCGGATGACGGCGCTGCGGTTGGAGGTGGCGTAGCCCACGGTCACCGGGGCCTCGAAGCCGGGCACCAGACGCTTGAAGGAGTTGGTGGAGGGGTTGGTGATGGCGCAGAGGGAGGCGATGTGCTCCAGCAGGCCGCCCATGAACCAGTGGGCCTCCTTGCTCAGATGGGAGTAGCCCTTGTCGTCGGAGAAGACCGGCTCCCCGTCCTTGAGGAGCAGCATGTGCACGTGCATGCCGCTGCCGGCCTCGCCGTAGACGGGCTTGGGCATCAGGGTGGCGCTGTAGCCGTACTTCCGGGCCACGTTGTGGATGATGTACTTGATGTACATGCTGCCGTCGGCCATCTTGGACATCTGCATCAGCAGGGGCTCGATCTCATACTGGCCGGCGCCGCCCACCTCGGGGTGGTGGTATTTCACGGGCACGCCCGCCTTCTCGATCTCCAGGCACATCTCGCTGCGGCACTCGTAGCTGGGGTCCAGGGGCTTGGCCACGTGGTAGTTCTTCTGGAAGGGCACCACACAGCCCGTGCCGTCGGTTTCGCTGTTCCAATAGGCCTGCTTGGTGTCCAGATGCACGCCGATGCGGTTGTTGGTGACCTTCCAGCCCACCTGGTCGAAGAGGTAGAACTCGAACTCCGGCAGGATCAGCATGGTGTCGGCAATGCCGGTGTCCTTCATATACTGCTCCGCCGCTGCCACGATGTTCCGGGGATACTGCTTCAGCGGGCGGTTTTTGGGATAGTCGATGATCATGGCGTTGCCGATCATGGAGAGGGTCTTGATCGGGCTGAAGGGCTCGATCATGGCGCTGTCCAGATCGGGGATGTAGACCATGTCGCTCTTCTCCACCACGGCGTAGCCGTAGTTGGAGGCGTCGAAGCCGATGCCGTTTTCCATGGTCTCTTCGTTGAAATGCGCGGCGGGGATGGTCACGTGGCGGAACTGGCCGTCGATATCCACGACCTTGAAGTCCACCATCTGGATGCCTTGTTCTTCGATCATCTGCATGATCTCTTTCGCAGTCCTTGACATGTTTACCCTCACTTCTCTGCAAATGGCAGATGCATTTTAGTGGGCCGCCCGGTTTTCGCACCGGGGAGGCCCAACATTTATACTATAGCAGGAAAAAATGCTTTTGTATAGAGCAAAAAAGGAAAGATTCATTATTTATTCGAGAGGGAGAAGGGGATGAAGGAATGAAGGAATGAAGAAATGAAGGAATGAAGGAGTGAAGGGATGAAGGGATGAAGGGATGAAGGGATGAAGGGGGAAAGGGATGAAGGGATGAGGACGAGGGCGGGACGGGACGGCGGACCCTCGTAGCGCCGACCATTGGTCGGCGTTTCTTCGTCATGGCGATTCGCTCCGTATTCGCCGGGCATTGCCCGGCGCTACGGGGGCGTCGGCGCGGGACGGCGGGACGCACGGGTCCCCCGCGAGGCGGATGACGGAAGGGGTTGAAGACAAGAGAACGGATTGCCACACCAGTGACTCGGTCGCTGGTTCGCAATGACAGTTTTCGGGATGTCGGCGCAGAACGGCGGCCCGATGAGGGCATCAGGCCCTACGGCGGAAAACGAAACGTCGGTGCGGAACGGCGGGCGCTTCATGAAGCGCCCCTACGGCGAGGACGGGGCGTCGGCGCTTTCCAACCTCCCCTGTGCAAGGGGAGGTGTCGCCCGGCGTCTCACGCAAGCCGGGTGACGGAGGGGTTGACCGTCTCGTTTTAGCGCGGATTGGCGCGGGACGGGGCGTCGGCACGGGACAGCGGGCTGTCGAGGGCGCCAGCCCCTACAGAGGAGGACGGACATTGACGCAGATCAGCGGGCGACCAAAGGTCGCCCCTACGGCGTTGGACGGACGTGGGCGCGGATCGGGACGGCGGGCCGCCGAGGGCGTCGGCCCCTACGGGCGCGGGTGAAGACGCGGGCGACCAAAGGTCGCCCCTACGGACGCGGCGTCGGAGCGGAAACGGGGAGAAAAGGGCAAAAAAGATTTCCCCCTCTGGACGGGAAAGGAAATCTTCGGTATAATATAATAAAAATTATGGAACGGAGGATGAGACGATGCTGCAATCCCAAGTGCGCGCCGGTTCCTGGACCCTGGAGCAGGACGGGACGGTGCTGGCCTGCCATACCCTCTCCCGGCCCTTTGCCACCGCGGTGAAGCGGGAGAAGAGCTACAAGGAAAACCGGGGCACCTATAAGGAGACCGTGAAGGAAACCGCCCGGATCCCCCTGACCAAGGTGAAGCGGGAGGGGGAGCGGATCGTCTTCTCCGACCAGGGCCATGCGCTGCGTCTGCGCCCGGAGGCCCGGCCCAGAGGGGTGGAGCTCTTTCTGGAAGGCGAGGAGGGCTGGGCCTATGAGTTCTCCCTGCCCGCCCTGGAGGGGGAGGGGGTCTTCGGCGGCGGCGAGCAGTACCGCCAGACCGATCTCCGGGGCCTGCGGGTGAAAAACTTCGTCTCCGAGCACATGAAGGCCGTGACCCTGCTGGAGAAGGCCCTGCTGCCCCGGGCGCTGTACCGGGAGAAGAAGGCCGAGAGCATCGGCAGCTATGCCCCCATGCCCGTCTTCGTCACCGACAAGGGCCGCCTCATTCGCTTCGACACCGCCTCCGACGGCTGGGCCGAGTTCGGCAAGGAGGAGTACTGCTTTCAGTACGACGCCTGCCCCGCCTCCCTGATCCTGCAGAAGGGCGGCAGCTTCCAGGAGCTCTCAGCCCTCCTGTCCGTCCAGATCCCCAACCGGCAGTACATCCCCGACTGGTGCATGGACGGCATGATCGTCGCCGCCCAGGGAGGGACCGAGGAGGTGCTGAAAAAGACCTTCACCCTGCTGGACGCGGGGGCGGAGATCTGCGGCGTGTGGAGCCAGGACTGGTCCGGCTGCAACAGGACCATCGCGGGCTATCAGGTATGGTGGAACTGGGAGGCCAATGAGGAGCTCTATCCCGACATCCGGGGCATGATCCGGAAGCTCAACGAGCGGGGCGTGAAGTTCCTGGCCTATATCAACCCCTACCTGGTGCGGGACAGCCGGCTCTATACCTATTGTAAAGAAAAGGGCTATCTGATCACCCGGCGGGACGGCGGGGTCTATCACATCAAGTCCACCACCTTCGAGGCGGGCATGCTGGACCTGACCAACCCGGAGGCCGTGACCTATATCAAGGACGTGCTCATCAAGCGGAACATGCTGGAGCTGGGCGTCTCCGGCTGGATGGCGGACTTCGGCGAATATCTGCCCATCGACTGCGTGCTCCACGAGGGAGACCCGGCCACGCTCCACAACCTCTGGCCGGTGCTCTGGGCCAGGATCAACCGGGAGGCCATCGAGGAGTACGGAAACAAAGACGCCTTCTTCTTCTCCCGCTCCGGCTACGTGGGCATCCAGAGCTACGCCCCCATCCTCTGGAACGGGGACCAGCACACCGACACCACCCGGGACTACGGCATGCCCTGCGTGATGCCCGCCAGCTTCTCCCTGGGCTTCTCGGGGGTGACCATGCTCCACTGCGACGTGGGCGGCTTCTTCTCCATCGGCAAGCTCAAGCGGGATCCGGAGCTCTTCACCCGCTGGATGGAGATGTGCGCCTTCTCCCTGATGATGCGCAGCCACGAGTCCATCCGCCCCTGGGCCAACGCCCAGCCCTACAGTGAGGAGGTCCTGGCCCAGACCGTGCGCCTGACGAAGATCCACAAGGCCCTGAAGCCCTATATCGCCCGCTGCGCCGCCCTGGCCGGAGAGGGCCTGCCTGCCATGCGGCCGGATTTCTGGCCGGAGATGGACGCGAAAAAGAGCCGGGACATGTATTCCTATTTCCTGGGGGACGAGCTCTTTGTCTGCCCGGTGCTGAAAAAGGGCGCGGAAAAGCGGAAGCTCTGGCTGCCCAGGGGCCAGTGGGTCCACCTCTGGAGCGGGAAGACTTACAAGGGCGGGAAGAAGATCAAGGTCGAGGCGCCCCTGGGGAAGATCCCCGTGTTCTACCGCAAGGACGGGGAGCACGCGGCCCTGTTCCGGGACGTGGCCGCCCTGTGAGGCGTAGTTCGCAGTTCGTAGATCGTAGTTCGCAGTTCGTAGGGAAAGGACGCCTCCTCGAAGTTTCGGGGAGGCGTCGGGTTATGGGGAAAGACGGGTCTGCGTCACGTGAAATCGGTGCCCGATGTGCCCGGCGCGGCGGCCGGCAGCCTTTCCCTGATCTCCTCCAAAAACCCTCTTGTTTTTCGCCCGGTTTTTCCGTACAATGGTCCAAAGAAAAAGCTTGAGAAGGAGATGCCCATGGGAAAGGAAAAGAGAACCCGGGCCATCGGGATCCGACATAAGATCTTCAGCGTGCTGCTGGTCACGATCATCCTGATCATCGCGGCCTACACGGCGATCTTTTTTTACCAGACAAACCGCGTGGAAAACCTGGTGAACGAGACCTACGAGGCGCAGAAGCAGATCTATACGGACAACGGACTGGAGGACCAGTACGAGGCCTTTCGCAACAGCGCCGAGGATTCGTTTCAAACCGAGATGTTCCATGCCAGGAACGTCCTGATCCTGCTGGTGCTCCTGATCGTGACGGCGGGACTTTTCTCCGCGTTTTCGGTCACCAAGCGGATCATCGACCCGCTGAACACCATCACCCGGCGGGTGGCGTCCCTGGGCGTGCGGAACAGGCAGTTCGGGATGGAGGAGCTTTACAGGACCGGAGACGAGATCGAGGTCCTGGCGGAGGCCTTCGCCAAGCAGTCTGCCCGGACCGTGCTGTACATAGACCAGATCAAGAAAGCCACCGCGGAAAAAGAGAGGATCGGAGCGGAGCTCGACATGGCCGGCAAGATCCAGGCGAGCCAGCTGCCCAGACTCTTCCCGCCCTTCCCGGACCGGAAGGAGTTTGGCCTTTATGCCAGCATGACGCCGGCAAAGGAGGTGGGCGGCGACTTCTACGACTTCTTCCTGATCGACCCGGACCATATCGCCTTTGTCATGGCGGACGTATCCGGGAAGGGGGTTCCCGCGGCGCTGCTGATGATGGTGGCCCGCATCCTGATCAAATCCGGGCTGCAGAACGGCAGCAGCCCAGGGGAGACCCTGGAGAGGGTGAACAACCAGCTCTGTGAGGGCAATGAGGAGGACTATTTCGTGACCGTGTGGGCGGCGGTGCTGGAGATCTCCACCGGGAAGGGGATCGCGGTCAACGCCGGCCACGAGCACCCGGTCCTGCGCAGGGCGGGCGGCGAGTATGAGCTTCAGGTCTACCGGCACTCCATGCCGGTGGGCGCCATGAAGGGGCTCCGGTTCAAGCAGCATGAGTTCCGCTTGAATCCGGGCGACAGCTTTTTCGTATACACGGACGGGGTCGCGGAGGCTGCGAACGGGAAAAACGAGCTGTACGGGACCGGGCGGATGCTGGACGCGCTGAACCGGGACCCCGACGCCCCGCCGGAGCAGGTCCTGGCCAACGTGATCCAGGACATCACCGGCTTCGTGGACGGAGCGGAGCAGTTTGACGACATCACCATGCTGTGTTTCCGCTATACGGGCCCCGGAGAGATGTCTTGAAGAGAAGCTATTTTGCAGACAGGAGACTTGAGCGATGAAAAGGAACAGGATCAGGAGCGCGCTGAGAGTCATAGGGGACATTTTTCTTCCGCTGCTCCCCGGCATCATCTGCGCGGGACTCTGCGCGGGCTTCGCCTCTCTCATATCCCAGGCCGTACCGGACTATGGGGACAATAAGATCTGGGCCTTCGTTTACCAGATCCTGTCCCTGATCCACAGCGCCATGATGACCTTTCTCACCGCCTGGGCCGGCTATCGCGCTGCGGAACGCTTTGGAGGGACGCCCATCCTGGGCGGCATGCTGGGCATGATCACCTCGCTGGACGGCATCAATCAGATCGCCTCCATTATGGGCCTGTACAACGCCGAGATCCCGCTGGACTCGGTCCTCTGCAGCGGAAAAGGCGGCGTGCTGGCCGTCATCGCGGGGGCGCTTCTGATCGCCCATGTGGAGAAGGCGATCCGCTACGTCATGCCCAAGTCCGTCGATGTGGTCTTTACGCCGCTGCTCACCCTGTTCGTGTGCGTGATCCCCTATGTCATGTTCATCATGCCCCTGTTCGGCTATGCCTCCGGAGGCATCGTCTGGCTCTTCGGCAGGGCGTGCCTGTCCCAAAACATCTTTGTCCGGGCGATCTCCGGATACCTGGCTGCCGCCGCGTTTCTCCCTCTGGTGGCCACGGGCATGCATCACGGTCTGGTGGCGCTCTACAGCGTCCAGCTTGCAGAGCTGGGCTTCGTCACGCTCTACCCCGCCCTCGCCATGGCCGGAGCGGGCCAGGTGGGTGCGGCTCTTGCCCTCTGGAAAAAAGCGAAAAAGGTCGGGAATACCGGCCTCTGCTCCACCATCGCCGGCGCGCTGCCCGCAGGGCTCCTGGGCGTGGGGGAGCCGCTCATCTACGTCGTCACGCTGCCCCTGGGGCGCCCCTTCCTCACGGCGGGCCTGGGCGCGGGCTTCGGCGGCGCCTTCATCATGGTGACCCAGGTGGCCGCCACCACCTGGGGCCCTTCCGGCCTGCTGGGCGCGTTTGTGATGACCGCCGGTCAGGGCGGCCCCGTGCGGAGCGTTCTCCTATACCTGGTCGCTCTCGTCATCAGCTATGCGGGGGGCTATCTGATCACCAATCTCTTCTACCGCGAAGAGGAGCTGTGCGCCGAGGCGGCGCCCTCCGTCGAGCAGAGCGCCTCCTGGCGTTCCGCCGCCTTCTCCCGCCTCAGCAGGAAGAAGGCCCGGACGATCCGGGCCGGGGAGCCGCTGACGGTGACCGGCAGGCTCGACGCCGGGAGCTTGACGCTTACAGCTCCCGTGGGAGGGGAGACCGTGCCCATGAAGCAGATCCCGGACCTCATGTTCTCCTCCGGCGTCATCGGCAGCTGCATCGGGATCATGCCGGACAGCGGCCATATCCTCGCGCCCTGCGACGGCTGCGTCACCGAGATCGCCGACACCTGTCACGAGCTGACCATCCAGACCGCAGACGGGATGGAGATCCTCCTGCTGGCGGGCATCGACACCTTTACCCTCAACGGCGACGGACTCCGGCCCCTGGTCAGGGAGGGGGAGCGCGTCACGGCGGGGCAGAGCGTGATGGAGGCCGATCTGGATCGGATCAGACAGGCCGGTCTTTCGCCCATCGTGATCACGGTCCTGAGCAACTGAACGAGATGTTCTTCATACCATAACCAAGAACGCCCCGGCGAAAGCCGGGGCGTCAGACTGTAGACAAAGTAGGTTTCGTGTCATCGCGAAGTAAGTGACCGATGAGCCTGGTGTGGCGATCCGCATCTCAAAAGCTTTGAAATATGGACATTTTTAAAGAAAACGGATTGCCACGCCAGTGTGCGCACTTACCTCGCAATGACATGCTTTGGGGTTTGTCTACACATGGACGCCCCGGCAAGAGCCGGGGCGTCCATTTTGTCAGAACACAAGAGTTCCGGGCTTTAGGGCCGGGTCGTGGCTGCAGAAGACGCCGGCACAGGCCGGGTCCTCCGCCATCTGCCGGAGCCAGCGGAGACTTGCCAGTTGGCGCTGCCGGTCAAAGCCAAAGCCGGGCGTGATCTCCTCCCGCCAGTTCCGGGGGGAGAAGGCCGCGTCCGCCGCCAGCAGCACGAAGCCTTTGCCATCGCGGATCAGCACCGCCGCCTGCCCGTCGGTGTGGCCGGGGACGTTCACCATCAGCAGGCTCTCATCCCCGAAAACGTCGATGGCCCAGTGGTTGGGCCCGAGAGGCGAGGCCCGGTAATAGGGCCGCTCCATGGGGAAGTCCATCCAGAGGGACCAGGGCTGCCGGGCCTTGTAGACCGTGCGGCAGGCCCAGAAATACTCGTCCTCCGGCAGGATGACGCGCTCGGCGCCCCCGAGATGCCGCAGGCCCGCCACGTGGTCCGGATCCAGGTGGGTCAGCAGCACCGCGGCCAGATCAGCCGGCGAGAGGCCCAGGGCCGCCAGCTGCTCGTGGATCGCCTCGCCCTTCGGCAGAACAGGCCGGTAGAAGGCGGCCAAGTAGCCCGGCAGAACGGAGGCCGCGGCCCCGGCGTCATAGACCCCGTTCGGGGAGAGCTCCCGGCACCAGCCCGTGTCCACCAGGACCGGGCCCCGGGGGTGCTCGATCAGGAAGGTCCAGACCGGCAGCTCGACCCGGTGAGAGGCGTCTGCCAGCAATTGCCGGGCGGTGTTTCGCAGACTGATCCGGTTGCCGTAGGGCACGGCGGGGGAGACAGACATGCTGCCGCAGCGCAGGAGGTGCAGCTTCATGGCGCGTTTCGCTCCCGCTCCACCACGCACTCGTTTTTGATGGTCCCCACCAGACTCTGCAGGGCGTCGATCACCCGGGGGCGAATGTCCCCGCCGATGAGCACCAGCATGATATCGTCCCCCAGGGACAGCTCCCCCCGGTTCAGCCAGACCCGGACGTGGTAGATCCCGGGCAGGGCCCGGGCGGCGGCCACGGCGGCCTCCAGCTTCTGCGGGTCGTAGTCGAAGTACATGCCGGTCACCGGGGCCGTGTCCTCCGCGCCCTGGCGGACCTTGGCCCGGGCTGTCTGGCGGACGGTGCCGTTGTGGGCCAGGTACATGCCGCACAGCGGGGCCGTGGGCTCCTGCTTTGCCTCCCGCAGCCATTGGTCCAGGGAGGGTGTTTGCTGCTTCATAGGGATCGCTCCTTTTCGGTTCTTTGCTGCAGTATAACACAAAACGGGAGAAGAATGAAGAATGAAAAATGAATAATGAATAATTTTGGTATCTCCTTCGGGGATGATTGAAAAAAGGCTTCGCCGTCCCCGTCGATGCGCATAGGCGTCTCTCGTAGCGCCGAGCATCCCGACGCGCGGGAAGCGTGCGACGTTCCAAGCTTTGCTTGCTCGGCGGCGTCTTGCGCGGGGTTCGCCGACCAATGGTCGGCGCTACGGGGAGCTTGTCCCATGATACAAAACGCCGGACGATGCGCAAGGCTAAGGGAAGACGCTTGTCCATCGCTCTCCCTCATCCGTCGTCTGCCTCGCGTGAGATCGGCAGACGCCACCTGTCCGCCTTGCGGTGCCCGAAAAACCGTTCGGGCTTC